>MELA01000013.1:36412-43708 GCA_001767495.1 Acidobacteria bacterium RIFCSPLOWO2_12_FULL_65_11
AGCCGCCAGCCGCCGCTCGACGCGGAGGTGGTCGAGAAACGCGTCAATGACAGTCGTCAGTCGGCAGTCTCCCGTCGGCAGTCTCCAGTCGCCAGGCTTCAGCCTGCGAGCCCGTGGCCATTTGACCGCGGACCATTTGCTGCCGACTGTAGACTGTCTCTATGATAGTATGCGCGGTTTGCTCGTGAGGTCGTCACCATGCCCGCACGTTCGAAGTGGCAATCCCTGCCCACTGAAGCCATCAACCCGGCTACGCTCGCCCTCGACAAGCTGTCGGCGGCCGACATCGTCGAAGAGATGCTGACCGAAGACCGCAAGATGCTCACCGCCGTGCAGCGGGAGAAAGAGCGGATTGCCGTCGGCGTCGATATCATCACTGAGGCGCTGCGCAAGGGCGGCCGAGTCGTCTTCGTGGGGGCCGGCACGAGCGGTCGGCTCGGCGTGCTCGAATCGGCTGAAATGCCGCCCACCTTTGGGACGAGCTCCGATCTCGTCCAGGCGGTGATGGCCGGCGGCAAGAACGCGTTCCTGCGGCCCAAGGAAGGCATCGAGGACAACTACGAAGAAGGCGCGCGCGCGATCACGCGGGTGCGGCCGGCCAGAAACGACATTGTGATCGGCGTCTCGGCCAGCGGCATGACGTCGTTCGTACGGGGCGCCCTGACGCGAGCGCGGCGGGCCGGGTCGAAGATCATCTTCATTACCTGCGACCCGAGCACGGAGCTGCAGACCTTCGTCGATCTGACGATTGCTCCGGCCGTCGGGCCAGAGGTGATTGCCGGATCGACGCGACTCAAGGCGGGAACCGCCACGAAGATCGTCCTCAACATGCTGACGACCGGCGCGATGGTTCGCATCGGCAAGACCTACGGCAACCTGATGGTGGACGTGCAGATGGGGGCCGACAAGCGGCGCGATCGCGCGCGCCGGATTCTCACCATTGTCACCGGACTCGACGATGGGGCCGTCGACGTGCTGCTGAGGCGCGCCCACTGGAACGTCAAAGCCGCGATTGTCATGCAGAAGTCCGGCCTGACCTATGTGCAGGCGCTCTCGCGCCTCCGCCGTGCGCACGATTTCGTCCGCGACGCCATCGGGGAGGACCTCGAAGGGCGGCTGAAAGAGTTGCTGAAGGTCGGATGAAACGCTCCTGAATGCTACCCTTCGACCGAGCGCGGGGCGTTGTCGAACGAGCGATCGCCGACCGCGTCTTCCCCGCGGCGGCTCTCGAGGTCGGTGCGTCCACCGGACCCCTGTGGCGCGACGCGCTCGGGACACTGACGTTTGACGCCGGATCGCCTGAATCCGCACTCGACACGCCGTTCGACCTCGCCTCGTTGACCAAGGTCATCGTCACGACGACCGTCATGATGGACCTGGTGCGCGCCGGCCGTGTCGGCCTCGACACCACCGTTCGATCGTGCTTCGCCGAGTGGCGTGCTGCCGACCGCGATCAGGTCATGGTGCGTGACCTGCTGGAACACGCGTCGGGACTCGCGGCACGGCTCGTTGATGCGCCTCCACGAGGCCGACGCGAGTTCGAGCACGACATCTGCCGGATGCCGCTCGAGTACGCGCCGCGGACGCGGTCGATCTACAGCGACCTGGGATTCATGCTGCTCGGGTTCCTCGCGGCGGATCGTGGCGAGGCGTCGCTGAGCGAGTTGTTCGGCCGGATTAAGGTCCGGCTGAAGCCGGACACTACGTACGAGGGTGAGACGTACGAGGGTGAGACGTACGAGGGCGAGACAGACGGGGATCTGTCATTCGAGCTGCCGGCGGCCGCTAGGCGCCGGGCGGCGCCGACGCTGCCCCTTGACGACGATCCGCGGCGAGGACGATCGCTTGTGGGCGAGGTGCACGATCAGTACGCGGCGGCGCTTGGCGGCGTCGCCGGCCACGCGGGTCTGTTCGGCACGGCGCCGGCCGTCGGCCGCTTTGCGCATCTGGTGCTTGGCGCGGCACGAGGCGGTCGCGACGTGCCCCTTCCCTTCTCGCCGGAGTCGGTGGCGCGTTTCACGACCAAGGGCGCCGTGCCCGGCAGCTCGCGCGCGCTCGGATGGGACACGATGCTCGCGACTTCCTCGTGTGGTACCAGGATGTCGGCGGCGGCGTTCGGCCACACCGGCTTTACGGGCACATCGTTGTGGATCGACCCGGGACGAGATCGCTATTTCGTGCTGCTCACAAACCGCGCCTGCGGCGGCCTATCACCCGACGAAATGCAGGTGGTGAGGCGCGCGTTTCACGACGCTTTGGGGGATCTCTGAAAGTCTCAAGTGTGAACGTGAAGCCTTGCAGACTTGAGACTCGAGACTTTCGCAGTCATCGTCCAGGCCTCGGTGTTGGGGGAATCTCGAAAGGATTGCCAACGGCACCACCGCGGCCGCCAGTCCCAGGCTGACCGGCTGGTCCGCCGCGGCCGGGTCCACCACGACCATCCGCTCCCCCGCGGCCCCCGGGGCCGAAGGGACTGCCCGCTCCCCCTGCTCTGCCTGACTGTCCTTGTTGACCACGCTGCGGCTGGCCTCGCTGACCGGGCGTGGCGGTCCCAGGCCCCCCGCCGGCGCCCGGCGTTGGGGCCGGCGGCGCGTACACAAAGGTCCATTCGTTGTAACGCGAGCGGCCGTTATAGACGCGGATCGACTGGGCGCTGCTCTTGCTCGTGACGCCGGTGATGCCGCCCTGCGCAGCGCTAGAACGCGTCGTGGCCGCCCCCGCTGGAGCCCCAGGTTGCCGGGCGGTCCCGCCAACGCGTCCGGTGGTTCCAGGTTGTGAGGTGGCTGCGGCAGCCTGAACGGCTGTGATCGGCACGAAATCGTCGTTCGTGACTGGGTCTTTGTACTTCTTGCGGAGGAAGCGCTGCTCGACCAGGACGTCGATGCTCGGCGGCGGCGCGTTTGCGTACTTGCGCTCGTACAGGCCAACCGCGCGGGCGTACTGCTGTCCGCGGAAGATGAGCTCTTCTTCCTTTTCGCGCTGTGCCAGCTGCCGCCACACCGGCATCGCGACGGTCATCATGATGGCCATGATGTTCATCGCCACGAGCAGCGCGGCCATCGCGTAACCGCGCTCGGCAGCTTTCGCGGAATCACGGCAATTGGTCATCATTCTTCACGGGCGCTGGGGCCCCACCCCCAGCGCGAACTGACGCCGATGCCTCGCCTCGGATTCGCATGTCCTCGGCTCGGTATGGCCGCAGGCGCTTCACCAGCCACTAGATCATCACCAATCAGCGTACTTGGTGCCGTCGAGGGCGGTCCCGTCGGACCCACTCTTGACGTCGAAGACGCCGGTCGGCGCAGTCGGATTGTTGGGATCCGGCTCCGAGGGGATGGTTTGCCACGAGTCGGCGCTCTTGGTGACCGGATCGACTGGCACACTCCGCATGTAGCCCGCGCTGACGAGCTCGGTCAGTCCTCCCGGATACTGGCCCTTGTCCGCGTAGTGCTGATCGATGGCGTCCCGCATTCGAAACAGATCTTCTCTGAGGACGGCTTCGTTCGCATGAATGATACTCGTCCGGTACTGCGTCAGCCCGATGGTCGACAGAATGAGGATGAGCGAGAGCACCACGAGCAACTCGATCAGCGTAAAGCCGGCCTGAGGGCGCTTGGATTCTCGCGTCACACCATTCACCAGTCCTTGTACTTCGTTCCATCGAGCGCTGTCGCGGTGGCTGTCGTAAACACGTCGAAGACGTTCTGACCGCCCCAGCGCGCGCTGTCCGGGTCGTCTTGGTACGACCGCATCCCCCAGTCTGTCGAACGCGTCATCGGATCGACGGGGACGTGACGGAGAAACTTGAGCTTGCGCCCGGTGGCGTCATTGGCGGCCACCACGCCCCCGACGAGCGCCTCGAGATCCGGCGGGTAGCCTTCGCTCCCCGCCTGGATGTCAAGCGATCCAATCTGGCCCGCATCGGCCGCGTCTTTGAATTTGTCGATGGCCGTCCGGATCTCGCGCAGCGCCCGCCGCAGCTCCGCCTCCCGCTGGCGGGTCGCGGTCACTCTCGCGAGCGGCATGATGGCCGACGCCAGAATCAAGATGATGGTCGAGACCACGACCAGCTCGACGAACGTATAGCCACGTGCGGTGACTGGTGGCTGGTGGCTGGCCCCTCTCACGGTTCAGTTCCTACGGTTGCACCGCAATCGTGACGGGGCGGAACTGTAAGCCCATCGGCGTCCCGCCGGGCCCTGCGGCCGCGCCGCTCACAATGAGGGTCACCGTTCCAGGGGCGACCGCGTCGAAGAGCACGGCCGCCAGAAGGCCGGTGCCCGAGGCGCCCGTCGCGTCGGCCGCGCGCGCCACCGCGATGTCAATCCGGCCGGCCGCGGTGTCGACCTGCTGACCGAACGTCGTGGTGACGGCGCCGGCCCGCATGAAGCTCCCCTCCTGCACCGCTCGGACTCGCAGCTTGGTCGGATCGAACATGAGCGTGATCGTGATCGTCGAGAGCCGTGTCGCGTTGGTGATGGACACGGGCACCGTGTACGGCCCTCCGCCGACGCGGAACGCCGTGCCCGGCGGAGACGTGATGACCTGCGCCATGCCGACGCCCGGCGAGGTGGTGGGTGGCTCGATCTGCGTGACCGGCGGCGCCGCCGAAGGCGGTGGCGCTGTGGGCGCCGGCGGCGCTTCACCACCGGGCCGATTCGCTGCGCTCGGCGCTGGCGCTGCCGGGACCGGGGTCACAAGCACGGTGCCCGGCACCGGCGACGAGCCTGGGGGCGCTGTCACGACCGTGCCGCCGGGGCCGGGGAACAAGCCCGTCCCGGTGCCCGTCGGGGGCGGCGTGGGCGTTGGGACGCCAGGGGCTGGTGCGGGCGGTAGGGGCGTGGCGTCGCCCGGCTCCGGTGCGGCGATGAGCGGCGGCGGGCCGCCAAGGCCGAGGTTCTGCTGCGACCCGATGAAAATGGGCCTCAGATCCTCTTCGGTGATTTCGCTCGTACGCACGACGTGCGGGGTCAGCAGCATGACAATCTCGGTCTGCTCGCTCGACGTGTTGTTGCCCGCGAAGAGGTGCCTGAGAATCGGTACGTGAATCGTGCCCGGAAACCCCTGGGTGGTACGCGATTCGGTCTGCTGGAGCAGCCCGGCCAGCAGGTTCGATTCGCCGTCTCGGAGCCGCAGGCGAGTCGTCACGGCGCGGTTGACGAAGGACGGCACGGTGACGCCCGCGACGATCTTGTCGCCCCCGGGCGCGCTGTCTTCCAGTGTGATGTCGAGCACGATGTCGCCCTCGAGCGTCACACGCGGCGTCATGTCGACGTTCACGCCGACGTCTCTGTACTGATACGAGCTGAGCGGGTTGACGCCGGCGCCGCCGGTCGCAATGGGCGTGTAACTGGTGGAGATGACCGGGATCTGCTGGCCGAGCTTCAGCGAGAGCTTCGTCCCCTCCGCGCCGCGCAGCTGCGGCTTGGCCAGCACGCGCGTCCGCGTGTCGGTTTCGAGAAACCGTACGATGGCGGTGGGGATGGCCAGATAGAGGTCGCCGGTGCTGGCTCTGCCGAACGCGCTCAGGTTGATCGCCGCCGGCGACTGCACGGCGCTTGGCGGCGTCGATCGGGTCGTGGTCGTCGAGGCCCCGGCTCCCGCGCCGGTCGTGGTCGTGGTGCCGGCCGGCGCCTCACTGGGCGAGAAGACGGCGCCAAGCGCGTACTCGGACAGGTTTAGACCGTAGCTCCTCGCGCGGGACCGATCGACCTCGAGGATCTCGACGTCGACCACAATCTCGGCGCGCGGCTTATCGTGCTGGGAGATGATCCGTTCAATGATCTGCATGACCGGCGATGTGGCACCGACGGTGATCGTGTTGGTGGTGGCGTTGACGGCGATTCTCGGAACGACGGCCATCCCCGCCACACGAACGATCGTGCTGAGCACCTGCGACACCTCGGTCGGATTGGCGTGCGACAGATAAAACGTCTGGACGACCTGCTCGTCATGCTGCTGATGTTTCGCCGCCGTGTCGTTGAAGACGAAGATCGAGCGCTCGCTGATCACCTTGTAGGCGAGCTGATTCATCGCCATGATCTGATTGAGCGCCTGTTCGAGCGTCACACCCTCGAGCTGAACCGTGGTGGCGGCGTCCGTCACGTCGCGGTCGTAGGTGATGTTGATCCCGGTCGCCATCGCAATGAACGTCAGCACGTCCCTGCGGCTTGCATTGGGAAACCGGAGGTTGAGCGGCTCGCGCGACGCAGGGTTGAGGATGGGCGGGGCGGTCGCCGCCCGCGCCCGAGCGCGCGCGTCCTGAATCGCCGGCCGAGGCCGGGCCGCCTCCGCGCGTTCGCGAACCGCCCGCTCGAGCGTCGCGACCTTGGCAAGCGCCATCCGGTTGCTGGGATCGTATTCGGACGCCAGCCGGTACTCGCCCACCGCTGCCTCGATCTGATCCTGGCTCTCGAACTGCTGAGCCCGTGCCAGATGGGCGCGCGAGGCCGCCAGCATCGACCGCTGCAGCGCGACGCGGTATTCGGCGTTATTGGGCTCGGTCTGCACGGCGCTGCGGTACGCGACAATCGCTTCGTCGAGGTTGCCGGCCCGCGTCGCGGCGTCACCCTGCTTGAAGGCCCTGCCGGCACCCGTCGCGCATCCTCCGGCGACGATCGCTGCAACGAGCAGGAACCCTGGTCCGTTCAGCCGTCTGATCACTGGGAACCTCACATCTGCAATCCGCAACATCGCAACATCGAATGTGGCGCTCTGTGTTCTGAAATCCGCAATCAACAACCAACAATCAACAATTCACGATCCTGTAAGTCTGATCGTCTGCCGCCCGCGCCCGTCTGCGTACGCCATCTCGATCGTGTCGCTGCCGATGCGCAGAATACGATAGCGACCCTCGACGAGGTCACCCTCGCGGCCGCGAAGGGGGGGGCCCACGCCATCGGTCAGCACGGCAATCCTCTGCGCCCGCTCCGGCGCTTCCACGATGCCGATGAACCGGTACGTGATCGGCGGCAGTCGCGGTGGCGGAGGTGGCTGCTCGGCCGCCAACGGTGGTGGAGCGACCGGCGCCCGCACGACGGGTGGCGGTGGTGGCGGCGGCTTGGGCTTGAAGCGGAACAAGTTGCGATCGCGTCCGAGCGGCTTGGGCCGGGTCGCCTGAAGCGCGTGCAGTTGCACGGTGGGCGAAGCCGAAGGGGCAAGCGCCGCACGCTCTGTCCGCGCGGCCGCCGCCCTGTCGCTGGATGAAGAAGGGGGCTCGGCAGAAGGTCGTGGCCAGGCGACCTGGTATGCGACCAGCGCCGCGACGCCGACAAGCACGCCGAGCAGGATCTGCCG
>MELA01000014.1 GCA_001767495.1 Acidobacteria bacterium RIFCSPLOWO2_12_FULL_65_11
CCTCGATGCCGCGCTCGCCACCTTCCTTCAGGAGGCCCAACTTGTTGCCTGAAAAACTTGACTCAACTACTCACAATTCACCGGCTCAAGACTCCTAGCGTCATGTCCAAGGTCAAACCTCGGAAGGTCGTCATCGAATTTGCCGGCGGCGTGAAGGTCGAATCGAGCTTTGACGCCTTGCCGCAGCCGCTTCAGACCGAGCTGCTGCGACAGCCCTTCGCGAGCTCGCCGAGTCCAGCCCCCGAGACGGAAAAGTTTCTGCTCCTCGAGTGGAACGATGGGTGGAAGGAAGTCACCGAGGTCGATGCGACCTGCAAGGGACTCAGCCGCTATACCGTCATCACCCGCCCGGAGGATGTGGGGCGGCTCGCCATCCACAAGGAGGACGGCTTCCCCGAGCTCGTCGAAGTGGTGCGGCGGCCCCTGGGCTTGAAGAGGATCGCTCTGCTCGACACCGGAGTCGAGACCGTTCGGCCTGTCGTGGATAAATCCGTCCGAGAGGGGAAGAAAATCGATCACTTCCACAAGCTCAACAAGGAAGGCGACGCGCGCGCCGACGAGCTCGACGCGTTCAAGAAGGCCGCCGCCGCCGAGGGGATCGATCTCAGGCAGCTCAAGTCTCAGGCTCCGGCCCAGTCGAAGGGCGCATTCGAAAAGATCCGGAAGAAGATGGGGATCAGAGCCGGAGAGCGGCAGCAGGACGTCTGGGACTTCCTCGCATATCTCGCAAAGCAGGCCTAAGAGGTTCCTCGCACCGCTAGCATCTCTAGAACCTTGAGCACCTCTAGAATCGTCCTCGTCATGGAAGCGTTACCCCGTGTCCTCGTCCTCGATTTCGACGGCGTGATCTGCGACGGCATGCCCGAGTATTTCGAGAGCTCGTCGCGGGCGCACCGGGCGAGCTTGGGCCGGACGCCCGATCCAGGACGCCGCGAGGAGCTGTTCGCACGGTTTGCCGCGCTGCGGCCGGCGGTCGAGACCGGCTGGGAGATGATCGCGCTCGTGGACATGCTGGCCGAACGCGACCCGTCGGGCGACCGCGAGCTCAGGGAACGCTGGGCTGCCGTTCGCGACGAATGGGTCGGCAGGACGGCGATCGAACCGAAGAAGCTCGCCGAGGCGCTCGACTCGGTGCGGGATACGTGGGTGCGGGAGGATTTGCCGGGCTGGCTCGCGAGGCACACGTTCTTCCCCGGCATGACGGCGTGGCTGCGCCAGCTCTGCGAGAGCGGCCGGGTCTGGTACGTCGTCACGACCAAGGAGGCGCGCTTCAACGTCGCCTTGCTCGAGTGGCAGCAGGTGCCGATCGCGCGCGCGCACGTGTTCGGCAAGCAGTGGCCCAAGCGCGAGAAGTGGGAAGTGCTGCGCGAGCTGGCCGTACGTCACGGCCTGCCGCCGACCGGCGAAGGCCTGTGGTTCGTCGAGGACCGGTTCGAAACGCTGCGCGGCCTGCACGAACGGGCACAGGATCTGTCCGCCGCCCGCCTGTACCTCGCCGACTGGGGCTACGTGTTCCCCGACCGTGACCTGGTCGAGGCCGAACGGCACGGCCGCATCCAGCGCATCGGACTGATGGACGTGGAGGCCGGGTTCGAGGCCTGGCCCGCTCCACGGTGAACGCCGGTTTCATGGCCGGCTCGATTATCATGGTCGCGTATGTCAACCGGATCGCACGGGAGTCGGAATGTGGGTAGCGCAGTGATTGCCGTTCCCGAGCCCGCGGCGCTGCCCGCTGGTCGGGTTTTCAGTGAAGAGTTCCTTCGCGTCCGGGACCTGGCCCTCGACTGGATCCACGCGTACTACGATGTGGACCACCTGAGGCGGACGGGCGACTGGCTGCTCGCGCTCGGTCCCGAGGCGGCCGAGCCGCTCGTGATCGCGGCCCTGACGCACGACATGGAGCGCACGGTGCCCGGCGGCCCCGTGATCGACAAGGCCAACACGCCGTGGGACGACCCGGCGTACAACACCGCCCACTGCAACCGTTCGGCGGCGGTGGTGGCGAAGTGGCTGGTGGGTCAAGGCGTATCCGATCGGTTCGTCCGCGGTATTCACCAGCCGATCCTCGAGCACGAGTTCGGCGGCTCGGCTGAAGGCGACCTGATGCAGGCGGCCGACTCCATCTCCTTCCTCGAAACCAATAGAGCCCTGATCGTCCGGTGGGTCCAGGGCAGGGAGTGCAGCCTCGAGAAGGGGCGCGACAAGCTGCGCTGGATGTGCGACCGAGTGCGGCTGGCGCGCGCGCGGGACATCGCCCGGGTCCAATTCCAGCAGGCGATGGCCGATGTCGACCAGCGACTTGGCCTCTGAACGCCGCGTCGCGATCGTCTCCAACCGTCTCTTCACGTACAGCGATCTCCATCAGGCGTCAGAGCGGGTGGCGACGGCGCTGCTCGATGGACGCCGCGATCTCGAAGAAGCGCGCCTCGCCTTTCCGGCATCCCCCAGCTTCGCCTATGCCGCCATCCAGTCCGGGATCTGGCGCGCCGGAGGTGTGGCCGTGCCGCTCGCGGTCGGCCATCCGCCGGCCGAGGTCGAGTACGTCATTCGCGACTCCGGCGCGCGGCTGATCGCGGACGAAGTCGTCCGTCTGACGGATCCGGCGTACGCACCGAGGCGCGAGGCGCCCGGGCGGCCGGTGAACGTGGACCCGCCGCACCTTCCGACAGTCGGCGGCGCACGGCGGGCCATGATCGTCTACACGAGCGGCACGACGGGCCGTCCCAAAGGCGTGGTCACGACGCACGCCAACATCCGGGCTCAGATCGACACGCTCCGATCGGCATGGGAGTGGACCACCGACGATCGTCTCCTGCTCGCGCTCCCGCTTCACCACGTCCACGGCATCATCAACGGCCTCGGCTGCGCGCTAAGGGCAGGGGCCGTCTGCGAGCTGCTGCCGCGCTTCGATGCCGAGGTGGTGTGGGATCGCCTCGCCTCCGGCGACATCACGATCTTCACGGCCGTGCCGACGATGTATCGGCGGCTGGTCGCGTCCTGGGAGGCGGCGGCACCGGAGGAACAGCAGCGGCGATCCAGCGGTGCGAAGCGGCTACGGCTCATGATGTCGGGATCGGCCGCCCTGCCCGTGCAGCTGCTCGAACGGTGGCGGGAGATCACGGGCCACACGCTCCTCGAGCGTTACGGCATGACGGAGATCGGCATGGCGCTGTCGAATCCGATCCGGGGCGAACGCCGCGCCGGGTTCGTCGGCGTCCCGTTGCCGGGCGTCGAGGTGCGACTCGTGGACGACACCGGGACGCCCGTGGCGGGCAGCACCGGCGGCGAGATCCAGGTGCGCGGCCCATCGGTGTTTCTCGAATACTGGCAGCGCCCAGCCGAGACGCGGGCGGCCTTCGCGGACGGCTGGTTTCGCACCGGCGACATGGCGGTCGTCGAGCGCGGCGCCTATCGGATTCTCGGGCGCACCAGCGTGGACATCATCAAGACCGGCGGCTACAAGGTGTCGGCGCTCGAGATCGAGGAGGTGCTGCGGCGGCACCCCTCCATTGCCGAGTGCGCGGTCGTGGGCGTCGCCGATCCTGAATGGGGCGAGCGCGTGTCGGCCGCGGTGGAGCTGCGGGAAGGTCGGCGCCTGTCGCTCGACGCGCTGCAGCGCTGGGCGAAGGCTGAGCTCGCGCCCTCCAAAGTGCCCAGAGCGCTCGAAGTGGTTGGCGCGCTGCCGCGCAACGCCGTCGGCAAGGTCGTCAAGCCGGCGGTTGTAGCGCTATTCGAGAGGACCGACGCTGACTTCAAGGTCGCGGAGTAAGCCGTCGTGAAGGTCGTAGATCCAGCCGTGGATGGCGAGCGGCTGAGCGCGCGCCCCCTCGTCAGGCCGCAACGCAAGCGCCTCGGCGTGCGCCTGGCGGATCGTGCGGACGTTGGCGATCCATCCCTCGAGCGGGCCGGTCGTGGGACGCCCGAACGCCGCCTGGACGCCGCCGCAGCGATAGTGGCCGCACACGATGACGTTCACATGAAGCTGAACCATCCTGTGATGATGTATTTGTCTTCCGTCGGAGAGACCACGCCGCGATGATGGTGCGTCCAATCGGCCGGCCAGATCAACGCCAGTCCCTTCTTCGGCTGGACCGTGAGTCCCTGGTAGAGAAACTCGGTGCCGCCGGCGTCGGAGACATCGTTCAGATACGTCATGAACACGAGGTGTCGAGCCGCGGACGGCATCCCTTTTCCCCACCGTTCACAGTGCCAGATCTTGTATCCGCCGCTCGGCTCGTAATGCTGGATATTGATCTTCTCGGCGATGCCCCACGAATCCAGGGCGGCGCTCGCTTGATATTTCTCGACGTACTTCTGGCAGGCGCGCGTGAGGTTGTTCAGGTATCTGAACACGGGAGGATCGGTAAAGTGCTCGTAGTTGATCTGTAAATCGACGGAGTCCTTGACGTCTTTGTCCACTTGGCCGTCGCCGACCTGCCCGGCAACTTTGGTGGGACTGTTGTTGAAATAGTCGATCAGCTCGTCACAGACGTCGATCTCCGCGAGGTACCACGCACCGATGAACGAGTTCTGTCCACCAAGATCCACTTCAATCATGGCAGTCCCGTCGGTGTCTGGTGCGGGCGAGGGTGAAACCATTTAGACTCTCACGAGAATCGAGTCCTGCGCGCACGTGACGTTTCGGCCAAAGAAATCCGTGTAATAGGTATCGACCTTGTAGCAATCAGGTTCTTGTACGAGAAACTTGCCGATGTCATCAAAGAGCTCCGCAGCCCGGCGCGGAGCCCCCTTGATATCCTCCAAAGAGGATAGATGTCACGGCTTGTCTATAGAATCGTTCCGATGTCTTTCCAGTCTTTCATCGCGAAGTCAGCCTTCTCGCTGCCGCCACGGTCGATGACTCCGGTGTACTGGACGGTGAAGAAGCCGTACGGCCTGGCGTGCTCGACGTCGAGCTGCGGGTCGTCCCCGATGATCGCCGCCGCAGAGCTGGGAATGCCCTTCGTCTTCAGGTACTCCCGGATCTTCTCGTAGATCGTCCCGGCCTTCTTCGTCGCGCCTGTGAATGTCGGGTCCACGAGCTGTCCGTCGACGCTGAATCGTCCGGCCGGCGTGATGATTTCCTGAAAGTACTGGTTGAAGGCGCGGGCTTTGAGGAACCGTGAGATCGCCTGCACACCGGTCACGCTTGCCGACTCGCTGACGATCGCGACACCAACAGTCTTGCTCTGCAATAACTTCAGAGCGCCTTCCACGCTCTCAGGGATCGCGAAGGCCATCACTTCCTTCACCTCGTAGCGCGTCAGCACTTCCTTGTCATCGTCAAAGATCTCTGTGGCGATCCGGTCTCGCGCGTACTGCTTCAGGTCGCGGACCAGCAGATGTGGAGCCGTGGAGGAGGGTCCCATCGTGGCGCGAACGCGGTACCAGCGCTGAACCCTCTCTTCGGCTTCCGCTGCCCTCCCCAGCTCGCCGTAGATCTCGCGAATCACCGCGCTCTGATGGAGGGTGAGAGGATTCATGATCGTCTCACCGTAGTCGATGCCGCACCAGCGGATGGGTGTGGCAGGGCGCCGGAGGGTCACCAGTCCTCCTTGTCGAACTTGATGTGATGGGCGTCGGCAACGTGCTTGATGTCGTCCATCGACGAAGGGTTGCCGCAGGTGAGAATCACCGTCTCTGAGGGAGCGAGCCGTTGCTGCAGGTCGCTCGTGCTGATGTGTCTGGGAAGGACGGGCGCGGTGGCCTTCTCGAGGGCCGCCTTCGCCCTGGAAGCATCCTCGCCCCTCGCCAGTGTCGCGCGCAGTGTTTCCTCTTCCTTGAGAGGCATGCCGAACATGTGGCGCAGCACGTTGTTCGCCCGCCCGCGACCGATGCCCGGATCGTTGACGTCCCGCGCGGTTGGACGGCTGACCGAGACGATATAGACGAAATCGAAGCGATCGGCAGCGTCGATGGCGAGCAATTCCTGATGGTACGCCAGCTCTTCGTACGTGCGATTGGTGTGAACGAGCGTGTAACGGACCCCGTCGAGACCGCGTCCCTCTGTCGCGTCGAAATGCAGCTGCTTGATCATCGACACGAAAGGCGCGAGTCCCGTTCCGGTTCCGACCAGCACGACGTTCCGGAATCCCTTGGCCATCTTGGCAAGCGTGAAGTTGCCCGTGATGCGGTTGACGTACGTCACCCTGGCGTCCGCGCCGCGACCGGTCTCGAACAGGTTCCCGCTCAAGCGGCCGGGCGTCCCGTCGCTGGCCCGTTCAAGAACGATGTAGAACTCGAGGTGCCCGTGCTGCCGGCTTTCGAACGGCGCCGAGGCGATGGAGTACGAGTGTGTGACGGGGCCGAGCTTCGGGTTGCCCGACAGGTCGAGATCGGGCACGTAGCGACGCTGACCGTCCGGTCCGACCTCCTCCTTTGTGAGCCTGCAGCGCTCGCGGCGCAGGGCGATGTACTGGCCGGCCTCGTAGTCGGGGAATCGATTGCCGTCTTGTGGTGTGAGGATGAAGGTCGCGAGAATGGGCGAGAGTTGCTGCCAGCGAGCGACCGTTCCCACCTTGAAATCAGCCATTGACCTCCAGCTTCTGTCGCGCCACGTGATTCTATAACCGGTTCCAGGTCCGCCTGAAGGCGGACACTACCGCGTGCCAATCGACGCTTCGGCGGCCTTGACCGTGTTGCCGAGGAGCATGGCGATCGTGAGCGGACCGACCCCGCCGGGTACCGGAGTCAACACGCCGGCCACCTCCGCAACCTCGGGGTGCACGTCGCCGACGAGCACCGATCCTTTCTTCTCGAAGTCGGCCAGGCGCTGGGGTGTCGACAAAAGGAGTCTCCTTGCGACCTCCGGATCGGTCACCCGATTGATGCCGACGTCGATGACCGTGGCGCCGGGTTTGACGAAATCGCGCGTCACGAAGCCTGCCCGCCCGATGGCGGCCACCAGAATGTCGGCGCCGGCCGCCACAGCGGGCAGGTTGACCGTCTTCGAGTGACAGATGGTGACCGTGGCGTGTCGATGGAGCAGCAGCAGGGCGGAAGGCTTGCCCACGATGTCGCTTCGGCCGATGACGACGGCGCGCGCGCCTGCGATCTTCGTCTCGCTTCGGACCAGAAGCTCGATGATGCCCAGCGGCGTGCAGGGCACGAGGTGCGGCCGGTTCTGCACGAGCAGCCCGACGTTGACGGGATGGAATCCGTCCACGTCCTTGGCCGGCGAGATCGTGTCGAACACGCGCTGCTCGGCGTCGCTTCCCATCTCGGCCGGCAGCGGCGACTGTACCAGAATGCCGTCGTGCACCGCGCTCTTGTTCAAGCGATCGACGATGGCCAGCACTTCGTCGAGCGTCGCGGTGTGCGGCAGCCGCTCGGTGTCGGCGCGAATGCCGAGCTCGGCGGCGGCCTTCCCTTTGTTGCGGACGTAAATCTCCGAGCCGGGATCGTGGCCGACGAGCAAGATCCCCAGGCCCGGAGGCCGGCCGGCGCGAGCCGAAAAAGCGGCGACGCGTGGCGCCAACTCCGCCCGCACCTGTCGTGCAATCTCGGTCCCATTCAGAAGACGTGCGGACATATCGAGGTCTCCTTAGGCAGCGCCATCACTTCATGTGTCAATTCATCCTCCGCAGCGCTGGTACAACGTCGTTGATGAACTGCTCCAACTGGGCCGGCTGGTTCCAGGACGCGAAGCGCACGATGAGGTGGCGCGCGCCGGCCTTCGCATACGCCGCCATGCGCTCCGCGACGTCCTCCGGGGCGCCCCACGGACCCCAGCGCCCTTCCCAGTGCCGCACGCCGTAGTACGACATCAGGAATTGGTCGGCCTCCGCCGATGCCTTCGCCCGATCGCGGTTGATGTTGACGGTGATGTAAAACACGCGGTCGAGCTGCGAGGGGTCGCGCCCCTCGGCGGCGGCGCATTCTTCGACGCGCGCGATGACTTCGGACCACTGCTCAGGCGAATCGGTGATGCCGATGATGCCGTCGGCGTACCGCGCGGCGCGCCGATACTGCGCCGAACTGCCGGTCCGGTGGTGGGCGCCGAGCAGGATCGGCACCGCTTTCTGCACCGGCCGCGGATACACCGTCACATCGTCCACACGGAGCTGCTGGCCGTGAAAGGTCACGTGCTCCTCGGTCCACAGGCGCTTGAGGACCTGGACCATCTCGGTGAGCCGGAGGGCCCGCGTGTCCGGCGCGATGCCCGCCGCGCAGTAGTCCTTGATCTGTTCCGGTGTGAACCCGCCGCCCACGCCCGCGCCGATGACGAGCCGTCCCCGCGAGATCACGTCGAGCGTCGCAAGGCTGTGGGCCAGCGGCACGACAGGACGAATCACGGGAAGCATGACGGCCGTGCCGATGCGCACGCGTGAGGTCCGCGCGGCGATGGCGGCAAGCGCGGTGACCGGCTCGAAGCGCGGCTTCGAGACGAGGCTGTCGCCGACCCAGACCGAGTCGAGGCCCGCCTGGTCGGCGCGCTCGGCCATCGCGAGCATCTCGGTGGGATCGGCCTCGCGCCGTTCCCGCAAGGCCTGCATCACGAACCCGCGCGTGCCAATGAGCACGCCCACACCCACGCCGACCTTGGCCCCTGGCGTCATGACTGGGAGCGTGCCGCAGAGCCGTGCAGGGCGGGTCCGGCGATGTGCACGACACGGTGTTCCCACGCGGCCAGCTCGGCGGCCAAGCCGGGGACGTGCGCCCTGGCGTACGCCAGATCGGCCGGGGAATCGAGGTCGAAGGTCAGGCCGGACGCCGCGGCGGGCACGAGCGTGGCGCCCGCGCGCTCCGCGTTCAGCCGGTGACGGCTGTACGAGCGATGGCCGAGCGCCGGCGGCAGGTCCATCCCGGCCGGTACGAGCAGCGCGTTGGTTCCGCCATCGGCGGCGGCTTCGACCCCGACGGGCTTCGTGCACCCCTCGCTCGCAAGGACGATCGTGAGGATGTCCTCGGCCGCGATCATCGGCACGTCGGCAGGGATGAAAAGGGCGGCCTTGGCGCCCTCGGCGTGCGCGCGCCGCATGCCGTCGAGTACCGTGGCGTTGAGATCCGACCAACGGTCCT
>MELA01000015.1 GCA_001767495.1 Acidobacteria bacterium RIFCSPLOWO2_12_FULL_65_11
CGACCACGTGATCATCACGGGCAACCCGGGGCGCAACCCTGAAGACCACCGGATGCGCATGCGCACCATTGCCAGACCGAAAGACGGCTGGAAGTGGGGCGGCACCTTCGACTAAACCGATAGTCGACGGCGAGTTTCAGAGGAAGGCGGCGCGGGACGGCAACATCCCGCGCCGCTTTTTTCGTTTCAGGCCGCTTCTTCCCCCGCCCGGTTGCGCTGCTCCAGAAAACGTCACTGCGCCAGCATCTTCGTCTTGGGTTGAGCGTCCTTACGGAACTCGTGCGAGATGCTGTAGAAGCCCGCGGCCGAAAGCGTGACCGTCACCTCTTGATTCCCGGGATTCTCCCAGTACCAGCCGTGGATGCCTGAGAAGGGCGCCGTCAGCGTGCCCGACGCGGCCTCAATGGCGTTCCCCTTCTCGTAGCTCTCCGCAAACCCCCGGGGCGCCCCGTCCGGTTCCGCGTGGAAGTCGTAGTTGACGCGACCCGTCGCCTTCCACGAGTACAGCAGGGCCTCACTCTTCTCGAGGCGGTACTTGTACTCGACCCAGTCGCGCGGACCGATCGTGAGCTCCACGGTTTCCTGCTGGTAGGAGCGATCCTGAGGCGCGATGGTCGTCGCACCGGCAGCTGAGCCGGAGCGCGTCGCCTCAAAGGCTTCAAGGCTCTTCTGAACGTCGCTCATCGCGATGAGACCGAGCCTCGCGCCAATGCCGAATGGATCCACGCCGTATTCGGCGGGTAGCACAGCGACGACGAGCACCAGGCCGGCAGAGAGCAGCGCCGTGCCGGCGACAAGCGCGATGCGCTCTCTCGCGGGAACGGCCGGTTTGCCCGCGTCGATCTCGGTCTCGGTGGCCACCCTTCAGGCTCCCAGGAAATATCCTGACAGTTGATAGCCCAGGAGAAGAAGGCCAGACGCCATGAGCACGCCGTTGGTCACCAGGGCGTGTTGCAGGAATCCAGGGCGGGTCCTCCAGTAGGTCAGCACCGTCAGCACGAAGGTTAAAGCGATCACCTGACCGATCTCGACACCCACATTGAAGCTCACAATGTTGGCCACCAGGCCGTCTGGTGAGAGCGAGAAATCCTGAAGCTTCGTCGCCAAACCGAAGCCATGAAACAGCCCGAACACCAGAACCGCTGCGCGTGTGTCGGGTTGAACGCCGAAGAAGCGCTTAAAGCCCTCGATATTGTCGAATGCCTTGTACACCACGGAGAAGCCGATGATGGCGTCGATGAGGTAGGGGTTCGCCCGAACCCCTCCGAGCACGCCGACGAGGAGCGTCACGCTGTGGCCAATCGTGAAGAGACTCACGTACTGAACGACATCCTTCATTCGATACAGAAAGAAGATGACGCCCACCAGGAAGGCCAGGTGGTCGTAGCCGGTGACCATGTGTTTGGCGCCGAGATACATCAGCGGACCGATGGCCGCTCCGCGAACCGACTGCAGAAACAGGGCGTCTTTGCCCGACACGCCGTGGGCGTTGGCAGCAGCCACGAAGGTGACCACGAGCAGCGCGACCGCGAGGGGCCCTGTACGTTTAGGAACCACGTTGATACTTTCGGTGACAGCTCTCGCACGAGTTGTTGACGGCCTCGCCTGCCGCCAAGAGCTGCTCGGCGTTCTTTGCCTGTGTCGCGCGCAACGCGCCGTTGCCGGCGTCGATGAGCGCCTGTGACATCTTGATCCAGTCGTCCCTATCGATCGCCCGACTGCCCATGAGCATCAGGTTCCCCGATTCGACGAGCGCGGCGGCGCTTGCGCCGACCGCTTCCCACTCTTCGTCGGTCCGCGGAGCCGTTTCTTCAATGCCTGCGAACGAGACCCTGGTCATGACCGACTCGAAGATGGCTGTCGCCGCGGGTTCCACAATCCCCTGCATGATCTGCTTCACACTCGCGACCGGTGTCACCGCGGGCATCGCGGACGCTGCTGCCGGCACACGCCGAGCAGCGCGTGCACCGGCAATAATGAACCCTATGCCGCTCACGAAGAGTGCCACGCCGACCACGAACAACCAATGAACGGTTCGCACGCTACTGCACGCTTGTGGAGAAGCTCACCGAGCCCCGTCCGGCCGGTCCGTCCCACTCGATGGCGAGCCGCCACGTCCCGGCCATGCTGAAATCGCTGGCGGCGGCGTAGCGGCCTTTGCCGCTCGCTGGCTGCACGTCGATGCTTCCGAACATCGGCATCCCCGGCATCGGCATGTTGGCGCTGGCCTTGACGCCCCCCACGTCCATGAGGCTCCCGTCCGACGTCGAACGGAACTCGATGGTGAAGGTGTCCCTGCCCTGGTGCAGCGCCTCGCGCGGCGACAGAAGGACGACATCGACCGTCCCGGACCTCAGGCGCTGCAGCTCCTTCATGCCGGCCACGTCGTCCGCGCCGCGGCACCCCGCACACACGGCGAGCGTCATGACCAGCGCCAGACCAGACGCCACGCGTCGCGGACTCATGCGCGGCTCCTGCGCTCCCACCAGCAGCGCACGTCATCTCCGATCACGAACAGACACGGCGTCATGAACAGCACGTGCAGCGTCGAGCTGACCATCCCTCCGATACTCGGCGCCGCGATAGGCTGCAGGATCTCCATGCCGGTTCCGCTCGTGAACATCACCGGGAGCAAGGCCAGCATCGTCGCCGCAACGGTCATCAGTTTCGGCCGCAGCCGCATGGCGGATCCGTCGAGCACGGCGTCGACGTACGACTGCCCTTCCTTCCGACTGTCCAGGGCGGCGCGAATAAAAATCACCATGATGATACCGGTCTGTACCGCCACGGCAAAAAGAGAGATGTAGCCCACGATCACGGCCGTCGTCATCGGGTAGCCGAGCGTCCATTGCAGAAACACTCCTCCCACCATCGCAAACGGCACCGACAGCAGGATGAGCACGCTTTCGGCGACTGACTTGAACGCGACCACCAGCAAGCCGAAGATGATGACGAGGGTCAGCGGGACAATCACCCTCAGCCTGGCGCGTGCGGCGGCCGCATACTCATAGAGTCCCGTCCACTCGATGGAGTAACCCGTCGGCAGCGTGAGACTCTGCGCGAGCATCAGTTGCGCACCCGCCACGTAGTCGGGACCTGTCACGTTCTGCAGGTCGACGTAGATATACCCGGCCAGGCTGCCGTTGTCGTTCCGGATCATCTCGGGCATCTTCCGAACCGACACGTCCGCCACCTCGCCGAGCGGCACCGACCGTCCGTCAGCGGTGACGACCGGTGTGCTCTTGATTTTATCGAGTGTGTCGATGTACTCGGGCGAGTACTGCACGCCCAATGGAACGATCGTGTTGTCGGCCTGCCTGACACTAACGATGTTGTCGCCGCCGATGGCGTGACGTACGGTCGACATGGCTTCGTCGACCGTCACATTACGCTCGGCCATACGCTCCAGATCGTTTCGCACGTCCACGTAATACCCTTCCGAAATACGCTCCGCGATGACCGATTTGGTGCCCGGCAGGGCGCGCAACAGCCCTTCGACCTGCTGCGAGATGTCTTCGATGATCGACAGATCCGACCCCTTCACTTTCAGCCCCACTGGTGTCTGGATGCCCGTGCTCTGCATCATGACGCGGGCGCGAATCGGCTGAACCCACGCATTCACGTAGCCGACCGTCTGCACCGCCTTGTCCATTTCAGCGATCAGCTTCTCTCTCGTCATGTCTTGCCGCCACTTCGACCTTGGCTGAAGGAGCACGGTCGTCTCGATCATCGTGAGCGGCGCGGGATCGGTCGACGTGTCCGCTCTGCCGATCTTGCCAAACACCCGCTCGACCTCTGGCAGGGCTTTAAGCTTCTTGTCCATCTGCTGCAGGATCCATCCAGCCTCCCTGTTCGGCAACCCTGGCAGAGTCGTCGGCATATACAGGATCGCGCCTTCGTCGACTTCCGGCAGAAAGTCCCGCGGAAACTGTGTCAACAGGACGGCCGCCGGAATCAGAAAGAGCATACCCGCGCCAGTGAACGCATACCGGTACCGAATCACGGCCGCAAGCGCGGTGCGGTACGCCCTGGCGGCCACGGTCTCTTGAAACCTCCTCGGTGCGTGTCCCTCATGCTTGAAGATCCACAGGACGATCAGCGGCAGCAGAAACATCGTCAGGAGCGTCGAGAACGCCATCGCGAATGTCTTGCTGTACGCCAGCGGATCGAATAACCGGGCTTCCCGCTCTTCGAGGAAGAATACCGGCAGAAACGACGCCAGAATGATTAGCAGCGAGAACAACAGCGGCTTGGCGACCGAGGCAATCGACCGCACGACGATCTCCTGCCTCTCGGCGCGCGTCGCCGGGCCGTGCGCCGCCAGTTCCGCCGTGCAGTTCTCCACGATCACGATCGTCGCATCGGCAATCTCGCCGATGGCAATCACCAGCCCTGCCAGCGAAAACAGGTTGACGGTCTGCCGGAAGCCCACAAGGGGCAGAACCGGAAACAGCGTGCTGAGCAGGAGGATCGTAATCGGTCCGACAGCAGTGCGTAGGTTGCGGAGAAACAGCAGCGTCACCACAATGAGCACGCCAAGCTCGACCGCCAGCGTCTCGACGAACTGCCGGAGCGTCGACCAGATCCAAGCGGAACGATCGTACGTCGTGACGATCTCGATGCCCTGCGGCAGCGCGGCTCGCAGCTGCTGCAGTTTCTGCTCGAGCGACCGCGTGATCGCCAGCACATTGCCATCCTGATCCATGATGGCAATGCCCCCAACAACCTCGCCTGTCCCGTCGAGATCGACCGTGCTGCGACGCTGGTCGTAGCCCACCTGAACGTAGCCAATGTCCTTGAGGCGGATCGGCGCGCCCTCCTTCGTGCGGCCCACGACCAGCAATTCCAGCTTGTCGAGATCCTGGCTGTTGATGATTCCGCGCAGCTGATAGTCGCGGTTGGTCACCTCGATCATCCGTCCACCTGCCTCCTGGAACACGCTTTGGACGGCGGCAATCAGCTGCTTGAGCGGTATCCCCGCTTTGGCGAGCAGCGGAGGATAGACCTTGATCTGGTACTGCTTCTCCAGTCCTCCAACAGAGGCGACCTCCGCAATGCCCGGGACGGTCTGCAACGCCGGCTTGATCTGGCTTTCGTTCAACAGGCGGAGTTCACGCAAGTCGTGAGTTCCCTGCCCATCGACCAGCGCGTACTGGTAGATCCATCCCATGCTGCTGGCGTTGGGCCCCAGCGTGACGATAGCATCGGGCGGCAGCTGCGGTCGGATGGCGTTCAGCCGATCGACGACCAGTTGCTGGACGCGGTCGCGGCGAGCCGTGTCGTTCAAGATGACATAGATGAACGCGTAGCCCATATGAGACGCGCCTCGTATCCCCCGGATATCCGGCGAGCCCACCAAGGCACTCACGAGCGGCGCGGTTACTTCCGTCTCCAGGAGCTGCGCACTTCGAGGCCACTTCGCGTACACGACGATTTGGGGATCCGAGATGTCAGGGATGGCGTCGAGCGACGCCGTGCCGATGGCATACGCGCTCGCGACGACGAGGGCCGCCACCAGGAGCCAGACCACGGCCCGCCAACGGACGACGGCCCGGATAATGCTGACGATCATGGTCCGGCGCCCGAGGAAGGACCCTGCGCCGTCCCTTTCAATTTCTGCTCGGCGTCGATGAAGAAGCTGCCGAAGGTGACCACCTCTGCGCCCTCAGCGAGGCCGGCGGTGACCTGCGTGAGGAGCTCTCCCTGGACGCCGGTCTGAATCTCCTGCGGCACGTAGCGTCCGGGTTGCTGCTGCACGTATACGATGTGCCTGTCACCCTCCTCGATGATTGCCTCGTTCGGAATGGCAAGAAACGGCCCCCGCTCGACGACAATCTCCATCACGTAGTACGCGGTGTCCTGCCGCCCCACGGCGCCCAGCAACGCCTCGACCCGGGCGCCGCCGGCCTGCGGCACGACGCGTGCGATGCGGGCCTGGTACATCGACGACTTTGAGCTTGGCGGGAACGCCCGTACGCGCTGACCGACGCGGACAAGGTCCGCGTCAGCGCCAGAGACGTCAGCCACGAGCGTCCTCCCAGACTTGTCGATCGATCCAGCCGTACGCACCCAGGTCTGCACCATGCGGAGCGACGCCGAGCTCAGCGTCAGCGTGAGGTCGCTCGCTTGAGATTCCGTCACCGTCGTCCCTCGGGGCGCGCTGCGCGTACGTTCGCGCACACCTTGAGCGACAGCCGAATCAGAACCGAGCAGGAGGATAAGCAGAAGGCGGCCTGTGCGCTTCGCCATCACGGACATCGCGGGCACCGGTCGCCGGTACCAGCGCTCGCCGGGCGAGCGTCGGCGCCAGCCTGAGGGTCGATCAGTGGCAGTAGTTGTCCTTGCTGTCCATGATGTGCGTGCCCCACGGAAACAGTCCGACATTGGAGACACGCTCAATGGCTTCCGTTCTTGCATCGATGATCACCACCGAGTGCGTCGTCGATTCGGCCAGATACAACTTCTCGTCGGCGACATCAGTCGTTGCGGTTTCGAGCTGCACGTTGGTGCCAATCTTGATCCGACCCGCCGGCCTCAACGTCTGCATATTGTAGACATAGACGAAGCCAGTGGTCGAACTGATCGCGAAGGCCTTGCCGCCGGCGAAGTTGATGCCGGTCATGTCCGGGCCCGCTTCCAGAGTCGCGGCGACCTTGTTCGTACTGAGGTCGATGATGGAAATAGTCTCGTCACCGTTGTTCGGTGTGATGGCGTACTTGCCGTCGTGACTCATATACACACGCCAGGGATCCGCACCCACCCTGATGACCTTCACGACCTTGTCCTCGCGCGTGTCGATGACGCCGACCACACCGAAATCCCCGTCTGCGGCGTACAGATACCGTCCGTCGTTGGTCGGCGCCGCAATGTTGATGCCCTTGATTTCACTGAGATACCGTCCCGGGTCGAGCTTCGTGATACCCGGGGCTTCGGCTATCTGAATCTTCTTGAGCAGCTCATGACGCCTGACATCGATGACGCCCACCCAGTGCGCGCCGTAGTTGCCGACATACGCCTTCGACCCGTCCGGCAGGAACGTCACGTTGAGCGGCTCAGCGAGACCGGGAATCGTCTTGATCTTCGTCAGCGACACCATGTCGATGACCGACACCGAGTCCCCGTCGGGATTGCCTTGATAGTACCAGCGGCTATCGGGCGAGAACGCCAGATGTTCCGGGGCAATATCCACGGGAATCACCTTGACGAGCTCGAGCGTGCGCGCATCGATGATAAACGCCTTGTTGGCGCGCGTTCCACCCGTCACGACGTACCGGCCGTCTGGAGACATCATCACCATGTGCGGATTGACGTTGTTGCCAAGAAACGTCCGCCCTACGATCTTGCGGGTCTTGATGTCCATGAACGCGATATCGTTCGAGTCCCGATTGACGATCATGACTACCGAGGTGGGGTCGGTGACTTTGACGTCCTGAGCCACGAGCCCGACACTCGCCACGGCGCCGCAGAAAGCGAACAGAAGTCCGCCGATGGTCGAAGTACATCGCACGTTACGCATGTTTCTTCTCCTGAGCTTGACACTGCTCGACACTAAAACGCCGCCTGCAGCCGAACGCCTGGCACGAGATAACCGAAGGTCGGCGTATCCGGTCGCGACTCGAAGATGTGCTGAAGGTGGAACGAGAGCCTCAACCTCTCTGTGAGGCGGAAGTTGTAATACCCTTCGGTCAGCTTTTCCTGGGACCCGGCCCCCTCGGCAAGTTCCGTCTGCGCGTAGCCGATGCCCCACCCATCCTGGGGATTGAAAACCCACCCGTTCTGGAATTGCACGCCAGCGCTGTAGAAATGGTGGCCCAGGCTGAAGGACGTCTGGCCTCCATCACTCGCAGGCAGGCGCCCCTCTCCATAGCGGCCAAACAGCGTGACAATCGGGGACATCTTCTGATCGATGCTCAGGCCGAACGCCGTGCTGACGGTGCCCAGGGTATTGGTCGCCCGGTACCAGATCCGGTAGTTCCCTTCACGCAACCCGAACGGCGTCGCGAGATAGCCGATCTCTGCCAACGAATAGATCGAATCCGACAGGTTGGTCGCCTCCGGGTTGCTCTGCTGCACCCCGACCCTGAACGTGAGCCCGATCTTCGGATCGAAGATTGCGGCTAACCCAGTGCCGTTGGTTGCCAGCCCCAACGCGGGATTATTCACGAGGCCGTCCCCCAGGAACTGCGTTGTTTCGTCGTTGGCGGCGGCGTTGTGGTCGAAATAGTTCGTCAGATCGAGCCGTCCCGCAATGAGCCCCAGGTGCTGCCCGAACAGCTCGGTCCTTAGCCACGCCTCGCGCAGGTTCAATTCGTTCTGATTGACGAGACGCGCGGTGTAGCCGTTGAGTAGCGTTACGCCGGGGATCTCCCGGTCTGGTGGTGAGCCGCTCAAAGCCACGACATCAGCGAAGAACACGGTGTTCTGCGCGAGCTTGGCGGTGAAGAATAGGTCGGCCGACGCAAGCGCGTAGGCATTGCCATTGGCCGGCGCCGTCTCACCACCCCGCGTGCGGCTCGACATCTGGGTGACCACCGCGGAGTCAATGCCAAGACTGACACTTCTCTCGTCTGCGCCCGCGAGCGCTTCTTCGATCTTCTCGTTGATCGTTTGCCGTCGATACACCCGTTCCCGCTGGTAGGTCAAACTTCTCCTGGCACCCTCGACCGGGCGATCGTATTCGATGCCGTTTGCGTCGACCCACACCTCGACGCGTTTGACGCGTGTTTCGGGTTCGGACAGGACGGCACTCGATTCGAGGTCGCTCAGTCGATCCTCGAGCATCTTGATGCGATCGAGGAGGGCTTGCGTGTCACCTCCGGTCTGACTGGTCGAAGGTCCGGGTGTTCGGGCAGCGCCGACAACCTGAAGCGGCTCGAGGCGGATGCTGACCTGCTGGTTGGTGGATGCCGCGAGTTCCTGCGATGACCGCGTGAAGCCGGGTGCATCCACCTGGAGGACGTATCGTCCGGCCGGCACCTGGTCGAGCGCAAACGTGCCGTCGCGGCCAGAGCGCGTCGTTCGCGGTTGCGACGCAGGCATCCGCATGCCCGGCATCCCTGGCATCGATGGCGGCGCCGAGGGCAGGTCGCGAAGCGACACCTCGGCATCGGCGATGGCATTTCCCTGGAGGTCAGCGACTCGGCCCCCCAGCGACGATGATTGCGCCGACGCGACTGCGCCGGGCAGCGATAGCGCGACGAGGACGACCCCAAGACGGAATCTGCCCATATAAATCACCT
Source organism: Acidobacteria bacterium RIFCSPLOWO2_12_FULL_65_11 (assembly GCA_001767495.1). Classification (GTDB taxonomy): domain Bacteria; phylum Acidobacteriota; class Vicinamibacteria; order Vicinamibacterales; family CAVVIG01; genus 2-12-FULL-65-11. The sequence continues at coordinate 9,240 of MELA01000015.1, forward strand.
CAAGCCGAGCACGTTCCGGACATGCTGGATTCTCGGCACGGTTCAAGTCCGCCGCGAATCGTATCAAAGACGGGTGGGCTGGATTACTGAAGAGTTTCTGAACTATTCGTCAGAGTTAAATCAGAATGGAGCGTTGGCTGGCGTGATGGATGGGTGTTAAAGCGAATTTCGTGCCATGGCGAGAGACCTTTGAGGTATAAACATCTGCTTTCTTCATTACTAACTCTTGGGTGTGTTGAGGTATGGAGGCAACTATGACGGACCGAAGCATATCCGCCCTGCGGACGCTGCGGCCAGAGTTCGATCGGAAACTGTTCTGGTTCCGCGACGACCTGCACCAGCCGTATCCCATCTCACCGATGGGGATGACCACGATCCAGAAGCACCATGCCTGGGGCTACCACGTCGCGGCCAATCAGACGCAGCTGCCGCCCAGTAAGGGCGCCTTCGTGAAGATCTACAAGGGTCGGGTGTACTTGGGCTTCACCCTGATCGACGACCCCAAAGAGATCGGGCGCCGGGCCAAGACGTTCGGCAAGCTGATCGAATACTGCAAGGACCACTGGGACACCTACTACCACAAGTACATCAACGAGATCGTCCGAAACATTCGGGCCCTGCAAATCGACAAGGCCGACCGCCTGTCGACGCCCGCGCTGCTCGCCCACCTCAGGAAAAGCGAGCAGATGAATCAGCGGGCCTGGGAGATTCACTTCATCCTGATGTACCCGGCCGACGGGCTCTACTTGGAGTTTGAAGGCTACTGCAAGAGTCTGGGTCTTGAGGAAAAGGACTTCGTCACCCTGCTCAAGGGCTTCGAAGGCATGCCGGCGAAAACCGACGAGGAGTTGTGGAACCTCGCCCTGATGGCGAAGGCGAGCGGCCTCAAAGAAATCTTCGTCAAGACGCCGGCCGGATCGCTGCTCAAGACACTGTCGGGCAAGCCCAAGGCCAAGGCCTGGCTCACGCGGTTCACCAAGTTCCTCGACGTCTACGGGCACCGGATCAGCGCTGCCCACCTCGACGTGCTCTTCCCCACCTGGAAGGAAGACCCGACCCCGGTCCTCGACACCATCAAGAGCTACTTCCAGCGCATGGACGATGGCTGGAGCCTCGAGGAGGCGCGCGCCGAGGTCGCCCGTCGGCGGCAGGCGGCCATCCAGGCGTTTGAAGCGAAGCTGACGCACGAGAAGAAGTTCGACAAGAAGGCGCTGGCAGAGTTCCGCCGGTTCCTCAAGGCGGCCCAGAAGATCTATGCCTACCAGGAGGACCACGGCTTCTACATCGACCAGGGCTGCACGGCTGCGCTCCACGATTCGGTGATGGCCTGCGGTCGACGTCTGCAGAAGTTCGGCCTGCTCGAGAAAGTCGAGGATGTCTTCTATCTGACCTACAGTGAGCTGATCGAGATTCTCAGCGACCTGTCGCGCGACGAGCAGATCGGCGCCCACCACTACCAGGAACTGGTGCCGGTCCTGGTGCAGGAGCGCCGTAACGACCGGGAGCGGGCGATCGAAGCGTCCGACGCGCCGCTGACCGTCGGGGCCGTGCCCGAGACGATGACCGACCCGATCGCCATCAAGGTGTTCGGCATCATCGATGAGGTGCTCCACCCGAAGGGCGAAAAGGAAGTGGTCGAGCGGCTCGAAGGGTTCCCCGGCGCGCCGGGCCTGGTCGAGGGCCCGGCCCGCGTGATCATGAACTTCGAGGATTTCCCCACCCTGCAGGCGGGCGAGATCCTGGTCTGCCCCTACACGGGCACCGCGTGGACGCCGCTGTTTCTCAAGATTTCGGGCGTGGTCACCGACACCGGCGGCATGCTGACGCACGCGGCGATCGCGGCGCGCGAATATGGGATTGCCGCCGTCGTCGGCACCTGGAAAGCCACCAACTCGATCAGAAACGGTGACATCATCCGCGTGGACGGGGATAACGGCATCGTGGAAGTAGTGAAAAGAGCCTGAGGATCTGTCGGCTTAGGGCTTAAGACTCAGGGCCTCGTTCCTGAGCCATGAGCCTTAAGCCGCTATTAAAGGAGGCAGCAGTGGCACAACCTGTTCTCGGTGTGGTCGCCTCGGCGATCGTCATGGTGATCGCGCTCGTCTTCATTGCGTTGTTTGAATTGCCCACGTTTCTCGGATGGGTCTCCTTCTACAACCTGTGCCTGATCCCGTTCCAGGTGATGGCCGTCGTCCTCTGGGGAGGAGCGAACCCTTCATTTGTGGCAAAACTGTCCCAGCCCGTGAAGGGCCTCGTGATGCTGCTGGTCACGCTCGTTGTCGCAGCCGTCGCTGCGCCGCTGGCGTTCGGCTCTGTTGGTGAAGGCGTCAGCCCCCCTGACATGATTCCTACCCACTTCGTGATCCTGGCAGTCCCCACCACGTTCTACCTGTCGATCGTTTGGGGAGGGTGGCCGTTCACGAACCTGTTCAAGAACTCGATCGTGGCCGGCCTCGCGCTGCTCGTCGCCTCCTACGCGATTACCTACGTGATCTTTCAGCTGTTCTTCGACTACAGCTTCCTGCAGGGCGCGCCTATCTATCTGCAGTCGGCGCCGCAGGGCATGTTCAACGGCGTGACGGCACTCGTCTTCTACGTCACGGCGCTTGCGGTGATGTTCATCGTGCTCTGTTTTGATTTGTGGCCTCTCACGACCGTACCGGGAGTGATGAAGCAACCGGTGCTGGGACTTGTCTGGACCGTAGTGATCCTCGTCGGGGCGGCCATCGCACTCCAGATCGGTGTGGTGTCGATGGGCATCGATCCGATGATCTTCTTTACGCGTGCGACGGTCCCGTTCATCTTCGGCAGCATCGTGGTGTTGAACATGCTGCAAAATTCGCTCTTCGCGAAGATGACGCAGCCACTCAAGGGCGTTGTGAATGTGATTGCGGTTGTGGTCATTGGCGTTGCGCTCTCGAACTTGTACGGCGCTCTCGCGCCCATCGTCACCGGCCCACTCGCATCCGGACCGCCGGGATACGTGTACGAGGTCTGGCTGGCCAACTCGCTCCTCAGCGTCACGTTCCCGTTCCTCATCTTCTACGCGGTGTACCTGAACTACTGGCCGCTCATCAAGCCGAACCACTAGGACGCGCCCGCGACATCGCCGTGCATGGAACTGCTGGCCGCCCTCGAGAACAGCGCCTTTGGCGCCTGGGTACGTGAATCGCCATCGCCGTGGGCGTACCCAGGCGTTCTGTTCCTGCATACTGTTGGCCTGTCCTTCCTGGTTGGTCTGAGCGTGGCCATCGACCTGCGGCTCCTTGGCGCCGCCCGGCGCCTGCCGGTCCCGCCGCTCGCGCGCTTCTACCCGGTGATGTGGATGGGCTTTGGGCTCAACGCGCTCTCCGGCGTGGCATTGTTCGCCGCCAACGCGACCACACGCGCCACCAATCCGGCCTTCTACTTCAAGATGGGATTTGTCACTCTCGCGATGATCGCTCTCCTGATGATTCGGCGATCGGTCGTCCGCCAATCCACACTGGGGGCTGGTCTGGGAACCCTCTCTGACAGGGTCCTCGCCGTCGCCTCGCTTGTCTGCTGGACGGGGGTGATTACCTCAGGCCGGCTGATGGCCTATTTCGGTCAGGGCTAGCAGTGCTCACCGCGTTTGCCTACTGGATTCGCGCGACCCCGCTCGGATGGGCGGCCGCCGGCGGCGTGGTGTGGCTCGGGCCCGCCTGCCTGACGCTGCATTTCATCGGCCTCGTCTTGCTGGTCGGCTGTGTGTTTGCCTTCGATCTACGGCTGTTGGGCGTGGCGAAGGGATTGCCGGTTGCGCCGCTCGGAAGCCTGATGCCCTGGGCGGTGCTCGGCTTCCTCATCAATCTGACCACCGGGCTCACGCTCCTGGCGGGTAATCCCTTTCAGTACATCGACAACCCCGCCTTCTGGCTGAAGATGCTCTTCGTCGTGCTCGCCGGCGTCAACGTCATCATCTATTACAGTACCGGCCTTGCCCGCCGCGCCGCGGCCGTCGCCTCCGGCCAGGATGCGCCGTTCTCCGCCAAGACATTCGCCGCAATGTCGCTCTTCCTTTGGATCGGCGTCATCTACTGGGGTCGGATGCTGCTCTTTATAGGAAACTTCTTCTAATCCTAATTCGATCTTTGCCATGACTTGAACCTGGGTTTGAGCCGTGGTATACAACTACGCGCTCAAGCGACCTTCTTCGCGAAGGTCTCCAGACACTCCATACAGAGGAGCATTCATGCGAGTCCGTAACGTCATCTTGCCGTCGCTTGTCTTTGCCGTACTCACCGCCCTTGTCCTTGTTCAAGTCACGACGGCGCAGGCACCCGCCCGGGGCGCTGCGGCCCAGGCTCCTGCTCGCGGTGCGGCCCAGGCACCCGCGCGCGGCGCCGCCGCCGCGGCGGCGTGTGTGAGAGGGGTGTGCGGCACGCTTGCCCAGATCATGCGCGGCATCACGTTCCCCAACTCGAACATTGCCTTTGACGTGCAGGACAACAATCCCGGCACCAAGAAGCCGGACCCGAGCGGACCGTATATCGGTCAGTATCAAGGCTGGGAAGGCGTCGAGAATGCCGGCATCGCCCTGGCCGAGAGCGCAAACCTCATCCTGCTTCCCGGCCGCAAGTGCTCGAACGGCCAAGACGTCCCGCTGGCGCAGGCTGACTTTGTGCAGTTCACCCAGGCGCTCCGAACGACGGGGATGGCTATTTACAATGCCGCGAGAGCTAAGAATCAAAACGCCATCATCGATCTGAGTGACAGGCTCACCGAGACGTGCGCGAACTGCCACGACAAGTATCGCCCTGACAGCCGCCTCTCTGGCCCGAAGGTGGGACCCGAGAAGCGCTGCATGCCTGGGGTTTGAGAAGCGCAGCCCGCTGTACTTGTATGTTGTAGTGTCCGGCTTGAGCCGGACCTGTGAATCGAGGGCTTTCATTTGATTCCGTGGCCGCTGCCGTTTCGGGGTGTGTTCGAGTGGATGGCCACACTGCCCTTTAGCAAAGATCTCGAAGCGTCAGCCTACGGCTTCCCCCTCCTGCTGACGGCACATGTCCTCAGCATGTGTCTGTTCCTCGGCCTCATCTTCATGATGGATCTGCGTCTCATCGGGATCGCGCACCGTCAGACGCCGGTCTCGGTGATTCAGCAGCGTCTATTCCCCTGGCAAATGCTCGGCGTGACCGTGATGAACATCTCGGGGTTCGTGCTGTTCTATTCCCAGCCCGTGTACTATTGGGGCAAGCTGTTCTTCTGGGTCAAGATGCTGATCATGGTGATGGCCGGCGCCAACGCGCTTATCTTCCACCTCACCACGTACCGCACAGTTGCCTCGTGGGACAGCGACCCCAATCCACCGCTCGGCGCCAAGTTGGCCGGCGTCCTCTCGATCGTTCTATGGATCGGCGTGCTGTCATTCGGGCGGCTGATCGCCTACGATTGGTGGACCTTCCAGACGTTTTGATATTGAGGAGCGCCCCATGCTCGCACCGTTCTTCATGTGGATGGAGGGACTCGCAGTCTACCAGTCCTCCATCTATCTCGGTCCTGGAGTCAATCTGGCGCATCTCGTCGCGATGGTGACCTTCATGGGCGCCCTCTTACTTGTGGATTTGCGGTGTCTGGGCTTCGGTCTGACCGAACAGTCAGTCACGCAATTGGCACGTAGCGCCCATCGGTGGTTGATCGGCGGTCTCGCGGGGCTGGTCGTCACAGGGATTCCGGCCGTCATGGCTGTGGCTACACAGGAGTACGAGAACAACACCTTCTGGTGGAAGATGTATATCCTCGCAACGGCGATCCTCTGGACGTTTACCGTTCGGCGCAAGGTTGTGCAGTCACACGACCCCGGGTTGGGCGGCAAGGCCGTTGCGATTGTGTCGATCCTCCTTTGGATGGCCGTCGCAGCCGGTGGCCGGCTGATCATGTACCTCTAGCGGCGCTCGTCGGCGTTCTCCCTCAGGCGAATCAAATGCTCCGTTGCCCTCTGCTGCTCTTGGCTCTGTCATTGATGGGGACCGGCGTCTACGCACAGACGCGAACGGCCCCACCACCCCAGCCCAAGATAGGACAAGCTGGTAAGGATGTCGTCTGGGTCCCGACTCCAGACGTCCTCGTAGAGAAGATGCTGGACCTCGCGATGGTGACGGCCCAGGATTACTTGATCGATCTCGGTTCGGGCGACGGCCGTACCGTGATCGCCGCGGCTAAGCGGGGCACCAGGGCGCACGGCATCGAATACAACCGCGACATGGTCGCGCTGTCACGACAAGCAGCCGCCACCCAGCGCCTCAGCGACAGGGCAACGTTCGCGGAAGCCGACTTATTCCGAAGTGATTTCTCAGACGCCACAGTGCTGACGCTGTTTCTGCTGCCGGAGATCAACATGCAGCTTCGGCCGAAAATTCTCGCCCTCAAGCCCGGTACGCGCGTGGTATCGAATACCTTCACGATGCAGGACTGGGAGCCTGACGAGTCGGTGACGGTCGCCGATTGCCAAGTGTACTGCACGGCTCACTTCTGGATTGTGCCCGCCCAGGTCGAGGGCACGTGGCGGTTTGCCGGGGGCGAGTTCTCGCTGACGCAGCAGTTTCAGCGTATAAGAGGCGCGCTGCTGTCTGGCGCCAACAGCGCGCCAATCACCAACGCGAGGCTGCGAGGCGACCAGATTGCTTTCACCGCCGCGGGCGTCCGATACAGCGGCCGTGTGGATGGCGACACCATGCAGGGCACCCTCAGCTCACAGGAAAGCCTCGGCAGCTGGCGTGCGACCCGCACCAGCCGTTAGACCCGCCCACTTGGCCTCTGGGATTTTTCAGTAGGTGCGTGGGATATTCCCCGACAGACTGAGCCCCTCCTGAGAACCACCATGCGTCCCTCACGTCGTCCTGCGCAGAGATTGGTCAGCCCGACACGGGTCGCCTCTATTGGCCCATCTCCTGCAGGGTGAGATACTAGGTTGTCTGGGAGGACTTGATGAGAATGAGAACGACCCTACCCGCTGTGATGGCTGCCCTGTTTCTCACAACAGGGACGGCTTGGGCTCATCATTCCCTGATTTCGCAGTACGCCAAAGAGAAGACAGTCTCGCTCAGAGGAACCGTCACGAGGGTGGTGTGGAAAAATCCACACGGATGGATTTACATCGACGTGCCAGGCGAGAGCGGTCAACGCGAGCAATGGATGATCGAAACCGGCGCTCCGCTCCGCATGCAAAGGCGTGGCCTCAAAGCGACTGATTTCAAGGTTGGCGCCGAAGTCATCATCGGCGGCTGGGCCGCCAGGGATGGCTCGAAGACGGTGGCGGGCTGGATTGTGACCTTTGTCGATCGGGAAACCAAGGGCCAAGAGGCGTCCTTTGCGCTCGGCCGGTGAGGCTCGATGAAGACCTGGATCTGCTTGATTGGCCTCGCGGCATCGCTCGGTGCCGCCGTCGCGACCAGCGGCTGGACCGCCGTCGCGCAAACCCGTGACCCACGGACGGTGAAGGAATTGATGAAGGAGGACATTGCCCCCGCCGCCGATGTCATCTTCAACTACGTGGCGATCGACGTCACGCTGGCTGGAGTTGTAGAAAATGCGCCGAAGACCGATGCCGAGTGGGCCGAGGTTCGCAAGAGCGCGGTCGCCCTGGCTGACTCGGGCGCGCAGCTCAAGGCCCAGGGCCGCGGGCGTGAGTACGACAAGCTGGCGCAGGAAATGACCGACGCGGCGCTCCTGGCACGGCGCGCTGCCGACACGAGAAACGTGAGCAGGCTCCGCGCGGCCGAGCAGGCGATGAACGCCGCGTGCGAAAATTGCCATCAGAAGTACTGGCCCCGAAGCGACCAGCAGCCGAACGGGCGCTGACGCACCGCCGACCCCGCTTCCCGCCGCCGCCGCGTATGGTATCCTACCGCGCTGTTGCGAAGACCCCCCGCTACTGTCGTGCTTGCGACAGCGCTCGCCGTCAGCCTGGTGACCTTGGCCGCCGCGTGGCGCCTCCCCGGTAGCAACCAGGGTTACGAGCCGGTTCAACCAATCGCCTTCTCACACAAGCTCCACGCGGGCGAGATGCAGCTCTCGTGTTTGTACTGTCACGCGGGAGCAGAAACGAGCCGCTACGCCGGCATTCCTGCGCTCAACGTGTGTATGAACTGCCACGCCAAGGTGACGACATCGTTTGCCGCGCAGCAGCAGGCGCAACCCATGGAATCGCCTGAGCTGCGCAAACTGTACGACGCGTTGGCTCTCGACGCCGCCTTGATGCCAGTCGCCGGCCGGTCGCCGAAACCGATCGCCTGGCAGAAGGTCCATCGGGTGCCTGACTTCGTGTACTTCGACCATCGCGCGCACATCACGGCGGCGGTTCAATGCCGGCAATGCCACGGTTCGATCGAGACGATGGACCGCGTTCGGCAGGTTCAGTCGTTGGCGATGGGCTGGTGCATCAACTGCCACCGCGACGTCAATCGGACCGGCGTGGCGGGCAAGCCCGTGCACGCGTCGCTCGATTGTGTGACATGTCACTACTAAATCAAGGTCCGCCTGAAGGCGGACACTACATCGGCCTGCGATGTCGGTGATTGTGAATGTCAGAGAACCCCAAGCGCTACTGGATGAGCCCGGTAAGTGATGTCGAGCGTGACTCGCGCGATGGCGCTACTGTGCCGATCGCCAACGGGGATCCGGACTTCGTCACGACGCGCCGCAGCTTCTTGAAAGCGGCAGGCTTTACCTTTGCGGGCGCGGTGGCTGCAAGCTGCAGCCGCGCGCCGGCGACGAGCGCCATCCCGTACGCGCAGCAGCCGGAGGGAGTCGTTCCAGGCAGGCCCCTCCTCTACGCATCAACGTGTGGCGCGTGCGAGGCACGGTGCGGCCTGCTCGTGACGACCCGCGATGGGCGGCCGATCAAGATCGAGGGCAATCCGGACCATCCCCTCTCTGGCGGGGCGACCTGCGCGGTGGGACAGGCGTCGCTTCTTGGGTTGTACGACAGTCTGCGACTCAAGGGCCCGCTGCGACGCGGGCAGCAGAGCACCTGGCCCGATGTCGACATGGAGATCGCCGCGACGCTCGAGCGGCTGCGCCAGGAAGGCGGCGCCGTACGGTTGCTGTCACCCACCATCACCAGCCCCACAACGGCCGCCTTGATCGCCGATTTTCTCGGCGGCTTCAAGAACGCGCAGCACATCACTTACGACCCGATCTCGGCCTCAGCCGTGCTCGAGGCGCATGCGCTGACGCATGGGAGACGCCTGCTGCCCCAGTTCCGCTTCGACCAGGCAGACGTGATCGTCAGTTTCGACGCTGATTTTCTGGGCACGTGGATCTCCCCGGTCCAGTTCACCCGCGGCTACACGAGTCGGCGGCGGATCGACGGGGGCGCCCGACAGGCTCAGGGCGCGCCCACGATGTCCTACCACGTGCAGATCGAGTCGCGACTGTCGCTGACTGGATCGAATGCCGATCGGCGGCTGCGTGTGGCGCCAGGCGAACTCGGGCATCTCGCCACACACCTGGCGGTGCGTGTCGCCGAACGCGCAGGAATACCCTTCGCGGCTGACGGACTCGCTGCCTCTTCCATGGAGCCGGCCATTGAGGCGATCGCCGACCGGCTCTGGACCGCGCGAGCCCGCGGTCTCGTGATCTCATCGAGCCAGGATGTCAGTGTCCAGCTGCTCTGCAACTTCATGAACCGTACGATCGGCGCGTACGGCACCACACTCGACGTGGAGCGTCCGTCCTATCAGCGCCTGGGCGACGACAGAGATCTCGCTGGCCTGCGGGCCGAGCTTTCGCGTGGTGAGGTTGCAGCGCTCTTTGTGGCGGGCGTCAACCCCGTCTACGACCTACCGGACGCAACCGCGCTCGCTGGCGACCTCCGACGCGTGCCGCTCCTCGTCAGCACCGCTGAACGGCCCGACGAAACGGCCAGCCTCGCGACCTTCGTATGCCCGGCGCATCATTACCTGGAGAGCTGGGACGATACCGAAGCCGTGTCGGGCGTCGTGAGCCTGACCCAGCCTGTCATCGCGCCATTGGGCGACACCCGCGCGCTCATCGAGAGCCTGTCTGCCTGGACGACGGGGACCGCACAGCCGGCGCTTGATCTCATTCGGGGCCATTGGGAGCGCGCCATTCATCCTCGGTCAGCCGGGACGTCAGACCCGGCCGGCGTGGCCGAGCCGTTCCAGACATTCTGGGACCGAACGCTCGAGCGAGGCGTGGCCGACATTGCGCCCCGGGACGAGCGTCCGGCCTCGGCGCCTTCATCAAGGGCGCCGGCCGTGCGGCCGTTTGACCAGAGTGCGGTGCTGGCAATCCTTCGTCCTGACGCACCGCCTTCCGGCAGCTTCGCCCTGGTGCTGTATCCGAACATCGGCATGCTCGACGGACGGCATGGCCACAACGCGTGGCTTCACGAGCTGCCCGACCCGGTCACCAAGGTCACGTGGGACAACTATGCGAGTTTCTCGCCCACGGCCGCCCGACAGCTGGGCGTAGAGGACGGAGATGTCGTGCGGATTGGCGCAGACGGCGCTCAGCCGATCGAGCTGCCCGCATTCGTGCAGCCCGGACAGCACGATGCCACGGTGGCGATTGCGCTGGGATACGGGCGTGCGGGAACCGACCGCTTCGCCAGCGTCGGCCCGCCATGGTTCGAGGCGCGCCGGCAGACCGGCCTGGTCGGCGTCAACGCTGCGGCGCTTGTCACCACGACCGAGGCCGGCCGCCGGTATTCTGGCCGGACAGTGACCGTGGCCACAGTCGGACGCACGCGCCAGCTCGCCTCGACGCAGATCCACCATTCGCTCGCCGTTCAAACCACATTCGCCCCCTCGATCAGCCAAGAGCCGAGGCCCATCGTGCAGGAAGTCACGCTGGGAGAGCTGAGCGGGACGTCGGCCACGGGCGGCGCTGCCGCCACCAGCGCGGCACCTCCTGAAAGCGGTCTGCGCGAAGAGAGTCTATGGCCCGCCGATCATCCCTATCCCGAGCACCGGTGGGGCATGGCGGTTGACCTCAACGCCTGCACCGGCTGTTCGGCCTGCGTGATCGCGTGTCAGGCCGAGAACAACATCCCGGTCGTCGGTCAGGACGAAGTGCGCCGCAAGCGCGAGATGCACTGGATCCGGATCGATCGGTACTACTCGGGTACCGACGCGGAGCCGGAGGTCGTGCATCAGCCGATGTTGTGTCAGCACTGCGGGCATGCCCCCTGCGAAACGGTGTGTCCGGTCCTCGCCACCACGCACAGTGACGAGGGGCTGAATCAGCAGGTGTACAACCGGTGCGTCGGAACCAGATACTGCGCGAATAACTGTCCGTACAAGGTGCGGCGCTTCAACTGGTTCGACTATCCGCACGAGGATCGCCTTCAGAACCTCGTCTTCAACCCGAATGTGACCGTCCGCTCGCGCGGTGTGATGGAGAAATGCACATTCTGCGTGCAACGAATCGAAGAGGTGAAGATTGAGGCGCGACGACTCGGACAGCCTGTAGCAGACGGCGCCGTCAAGACCGCGTGCCAGCAGGTCTGCCCCGCCGAGGCCATTGTGTTTGGCGACCTTCGCGATCCGAACAGTCGAGTGGCCACCCTCGCCCGGAGCCGTCGCGCGTTCCGTGTGCTGGAGGATCTGGGTACGGATCCTGGCGTGCATTACCTGAAGATCGTTCGGCATGATCCCGCCGCCGCCGATGAGAGACGCCGTGGCTGACGCGGCCATCGCCGGTGGCCTGCCGGTCGCTTCTCTTATTGCTGGCAACAAGTCGCCGGCCGACGTCACGCGCGACGTGTGCCGCGCGCTCGATGCGAAACCGTCTGGCCTGTGGTGGCTGGGGCTCGGGCTGTCAGGTTCCGCCCTCCTTCTGGGCGTGGTCGCCGTCAGCTATCAGATGGCCACGGGCATCGGCACCTGGGGCCTGAACAGCACGGTCGGATGGGCGTTCGACATCACGAACTTCGTGTTCTGGATCGGGATCGGCCACGCCGGGACCCTGATCTCAGCGATTCTGTTTCTGCTCCGGCAGCGCTGGCGGACCTCGGTCAACCGGGCCGCTGAGGCGATGACGCTGTTTGCCGTGATGTGCGCCGGGCTCTTTCCCCTCATCCACATGGGCCGGCCCTGGCTCGCCTTCTGGATGCTGCCCTACCCCAATACGCGCGGATCGCTCTGGATCAATTTCCGTTCGCCCCTGATCTGGGACTTCTTTGCCATCAGCACCTACTTCACCATCTCCGCCGTCTTCTGGTACATCGGCTTGCTGCCCGATCTCGCCACCATCCGCGATCGTATGCGCGCCTCACACGAGACAGACAGAAACGCGCGCGGTACCGACGCGCACGACAACACCACGTACGACAACACCGCGTACGACAACACCGCGTACGTAGTGTCCGGCTTCAGCCGGACCCGTATGCGGATCTTCGACTGGTTAAGTCTCGGCTGGAACGGCTCGTACCGTACCTGGCACCGCTACGAGGTCGTCTATCTGTTGCTCGCCGCCCTGGCCACGCCACTCGTCCTGTCGGTGCACAGCATCGTGAGCATGGACTTCGCGACGGCGCTGGTTCCGGGCTGGCACACGACGATTTTTCCTCCGTACTTCGTCGCTGGCGCGATCTTCTCGGGAATGGCCATGGTGCTCACGCTGATGCTCGTCGCCCGCAAGACGATGAGGATCGAGGACTACATCACGGCCCGGCACGTTGACGCGATGTGCCGCCTGGTCATTCTCACGAGCGGGATCGTCGGATTGGCGTACGCGACCGAGCTGTTCACGGCGTTCTATTCGGGCAATCAGTACGAACAGTCCGCGTTCGTCAACCGGGTGGTCGGTCCGTTGGCCTGGGGCTACTGGGTGATGGTGGGCTGCAACGTCCTCGTGCCCCAGTTGTTCTGGTTCGCCGGGGTGCGCCGCTCGTTTCTGATGGTGTTCATCATCTCGCTGTTCATCAACGTCGGTATGTGGTTCGAGCGCTTCATCATCATCGTCAGCTCGCTCGAGCGCGGTTTTCTTCCGTCGAGTTGGGCGTCGTACAGCCCGACGTCGATTGAAATTGCCACCCTCATCGGCTCCTTCGGTCTGTTCTTCACCTGTTTTCTGCTGTTCTGCCGGTTCGTTCCTGTGATTGCGATGGCGGAAATTAAGGCCGTGCTGGGGAAGGCCCGATGAGCCGCCGGGTCATCATCGGCGTGTTCGAGCGAGAAGAGGACCTTCTCCACGCGACAGCCGCCGCGCGAGACGAAGGACTGGACATTGTCGATGTCTTCAGCCCGTACGTCGTCCACGGTCTGGATCGTGCCATGGGTCTGCGGCCATCTCGATTGCCGTGGGTGTGCTTCCTGCTTGGACTGCTGGGGGCAACGGGGATCCTGCTATTTCAGTTCTGGACGACCTCTGTCGGTTGGCCGATTAACGTGGGTGGCAAGCCCTGGAATTCGCTCCCCGCGTTTATTCCGGCCACCTTCGAGATGATGGTGCTCCTAGGCGGCGTCGGCACGGTGGTCGCGTTCATCTGGTCGGCGGGACTCAGGCCCTGGCATAACCGAAGCCGGCCCGCACTGGCTGACCTGGGCGTCACCGACGATCGCTTCGCCCTCGCGATCGGCGAAACGGGCGTCGCGTTTGACCACGCCCGCGTCAGAGCGCTGCTCTCGCGATTCCGCCCCGCCTCGATCGAGGACCGGGCGGAAGAGGAGGTGGCCTGATGGCACGCCGGACGCTCAACATCGGCTTGGGAGTGGCGCTGGTCGTGTCGATCGCCCTCAACGTCGCGGCCTGGTTGCCGAGAACGCGTCCGACTTTCGAGTACGTGCCCAATATGGTGCGGACGGCGAGATACAACACGTTCGAGGCCAATCCGAACTTCCCGGATGGGATGACGCTCAGAGCGCCCGTGCCTGGCACGATTTTCAGGGGATTCTCTCCGCCTCCGACTGGAAACGAGACCAATCCGTTCTCGGCCGACGATCGCGCCGCTGTCGAACGCGGCGCCACTGTCTTTACAAATTTTTGCCAACCGTGTCACGGGGCGACCGGGCAGGGCGACGGGCTGGTCGTGATGCGAGGATTTCCGCCGCCACCGCCCATCTACCGAGGCCAGACTCAGCGGATGCGTGACGCGCAGATGTTCGGCCAACTGACCAACGGGCAAAACGCCATGCCCCCCTATGCGCTGCAGCTTTCGCGCGAGGATCGGTGGAAGGCAATCCTGTATGTTCGCACGCTGCGGCTGCCGGCGCCGCCGCCAGAAGCGGGAAGCGCCCAATGAGCCTTCAGGTCCCGCGCGTCGAGCTCGGAGCGTTCGAGCGCCAGACGCTCCGCCGCCTCGCCGCGACGGGCGCCATCGTCGCAGCGATGGGGGCCGTCGTTGCGCCTGATCGCATGTGGGCGAGTGGGCTGCTGGTTGCCTACGTTGCACTCGGGTTGGGACTCTCGGGTCTGTGCTTCGTCGCCATCCATTACACGACCGGCGCGAGCTGGAGCGTCGCCGTTCGACGTGTCCCCGAAGCGCTGGCTGGAACGCTTCCCCTCTCCGTCGTCCTCCTCGCCGCCGTCTTTCTCGCCCGGCCGCAGCTCTACGAGTGGACGAGCGGCAGCCTGGCCTCGACAGTGACGAGCGCGTTGGCCTTCAAGCGCTTCTGGTTGTCCTGGCCATTTTTCCTCGCGCGGGCCGCCGCGTACTGCGTCATCTGGATCGGGTTCGCATCCGCGATCCGTTGGCTCTCGCGACGACAAGATGGCGATGGCGATCCCCGCTGGACCAGATTGAACAGCCGCCTTTCGGCGGCGTTCCTCGTCGTCTTCGCCGTGACGTTCACGCTGGCCTGCTTTGACTGGGTCATGTCGCTCGAGCCCGCGTGGTACAGCACGATTTTCGCCGTCTACAACTTCGCGGGCATGTTCCAGAGCGGACTCGCCGCCCTTATCGTCGTGGCTCTGTGGTTGGAACGAACTGGGCCGCTACGGAACGTGTTGAACGAGGAGCACCTGCACGATCTCGGGAAGCTGCTGTTCGCGTTCAGCATCTTCTGGATGTACATCTGGTTCAGCCAGTACATGCTGATCTGGTACACGAACATTCCAGAAGAAACCTCCTATTTCATCCGGCGGATACAGGGTCTGTGGTTCGTGTTGTTTCTCGCCAACGTCATCCTCAACTGGCTCGTCCCCTTCGCCGTCTTGCTGCGACGTGATGCGAAGCGCGATCGCAAGACACTCGCGCGCGTCGCCGCGATTGTCCTGCTCGGCCGCTGGCTCGACGTGTACCTCATGATCTTTCCGGCCATCGTGGGAGACACACCGCGGATCGGCCTGTGGGAAATCGGTGTGACGTCGGCTGCGATCGGCGGCTTCGGCCTCGTGCTCGCGTGGATTCTGAGGGCGACGCCGGTCGTGCCGCTCGCCGATCCCCAGCTCGCCGACAGCCTGCAGTACGAGCACTAATGCTGGCGCTTTTCACCATGCCGTAGTGTCCGCCTTCAGGCGCACCGCCCACGGGTCCGGCTCAAGCCGGACACTACGTACTACGGCATGGTGAAAGCGCCCCCGCTGTGTCACGATCTGCTCGATGGCCGATTCATCGCCTGAACGCCCAGTGCTTCGCGGCGCGGTCCCTTCTCCGCTCACAATCCTTTCCGGCGAGGAGCAGCTCGTTCTCGACAGCGTGTACGCGTTTGCCGATCGCGAGATCCGGCCGCTCGTCCGCGAGATGGACGAGCACGCGAAGATCCCGCGATCGCTCATCGATCAGCTGTTCGCGCTCGGCGTGATGGGCATCGAGATTCCCGAGAGTCTCGGCGGCGGCGGCGCGAGCTTCTTCCACGCCGTTCTCGCCGTCGAAGCCCTCTCACGCGTCGACCCGTCGATTGCCGTGCTGGTCGACGTGCAGAACACGTTGGTCGTTAACGCCCTGCTCCGCTGGGGGAGCGACGACGTCAAGAGCCGCTATCTGCCGAAGCTCGCGTCGACCTCTGTCGGTGCCTACGCACTTTCCGAGGCCGGATCCGGCAGCGACGCCTTCGCGCTGGCCTCACGCGCGTCCGATCGCGGCGACCATTGGGCGATCGCCGGCCGCAAGCTCTGGATCACGAACGCCGTCGAGGCCGACCTCTTCATCGTCTTTGCCAACGTCAATCCCGAGACTGGCTACCGGGGCATTACGGCGTTTCTCGTGGAGCGCGAGTTCCCCGGGTTTGCCGTCGGCAAGAAGGAAGACAAGCTGGGCATCCGGGCGAGCAGCACGTGCGAACTCTTGTTCGACGAGTGTCGCGTGCCGAGCGCGAACGTGCTCGGCGAAGTCGGCAAGGGCTACAAGGTGGCGATTGAGACGCTTAACGAAGGCCGCATCGGCATCGGGGCGCAAATGGTCGGGCTCGCCCAGGGCGCGCTCGACCACACATTGGCGTACGTCAAGGAACGGAAGCAGTTCGGGAAGCCCATCGCGGAGTTCCAGGCCGTCCAGCATCAGCTGGCGCGGGCGGCAACCGAACTTCACGCCGCGCGCCTGATGGTTTATAACGCCGCACGCCTCCGCGACCAGGGCCGGCCCTTTCTCGCGGAGGCCGCGATGTGCAAACTGTTCTCCTCAGAGGTCGCCGAACGCGTGACCTCGCTCGCCGTCAACCTCTTTGGCGGCTATGGATTCGTCAAGGACTACCCGGTTGAAAAGCTCTATCGCGATGCGAAGATCGGTCAGATCTACGAAGGCACGTCCAACCTGCAATTGCAGACCATTGCC
Organism: Acidobacteria bacterium RIFCSPLOWO2_12_FULL_65_11; assembly: GCA_001767495.1. Lineage (GTDB taxonomy): Bacteria > Acidobacteriota > Vicinamibacteria > Vicinamibacterales > CAVVIG01 > 2-12-FULL-65-11. The sequence continues at coordinate 25,939 of MELA01000015.1, forward strand.
AAACAACTCCTCGGCTGATAGTTTTGCCAACGATGACGAATCGGGCCCTTGTTCTCACTACGATTGTGATTCTGCTCAGTCCGTCGACGCCCCAGGCCGCACAGCAAGCCGCGCCCCAGCCCGCACAGGCACCTCCGGCTCGCCCGACCGTCACGGCCGTCCGACTCGGCGATGGAGAATCGATCCTCATCGACGGACGCCTCGACGAACCCGTCTGGTCGCGCGCCGTGCCGGCGGCCAGTTTCATCCAGGTCGACCCGGACAACGGCCAGGCGGCGACCGAGCGCACGGAAGTGCGCATCGCCTACAACCAGAAGATGCTGTACATGGGCGTCATCTGTTACGACAGCGAGCCGGATCGCCTGCTTCGGTTCCAGCGGCGGCGGGATGAGTTTCTCTCCTCTGACGATCGCTTCCAGTGGGTGTTCGATCCCTTCCTCACGGGTCAGAACGGTTACTTTTTTGAGACTAACCCGTCCGGGCTGATGGGCGACTCGCTTCTCAGTCCCACGGGGAACAACCGGCAGTGGGACGGCATCTGGACCCTGCGCGTCGAGCGGACCGATGTCGGCTGGACGGTCGAGGTCGAAATCCCTTTCAGCACCTTGAGCTTCGACCCGAAGGGCACGGCCTGGGGCATCAACTTCCAGCGCACCGTGCGGCGCAAGAACGAGGACAGCCTCTGGACCGGCTGGGCCAGGAATCAGGGCCTCCAGCGTCTGTCAAACACCGGACGGCTGCAGGGTCTCTCTGGCCCGAGCCAGGGGCTGGGGATCGACGTCCGGCCCTACGGATTGGCGACAGCGGAGGCCGCGCCCGGAAGCGGACAGCCGGATGCCCGGACCGAGGGGAAGGTGGGACTCGACATGATCTACAGTCCGACGCCAGGGTTGCGCGCTAACCTGACCCTCAACACCGATTTTGCGCAGACCGACGTCGACAAGCGGCTCGTCAACCTGACGCAATTCGCGCTGTTTTTCCCGGAGAAGCGATCCTTCTTCCTCGAAGGCGCGAACCTGTTCGACTTCGGCAGCGTACAGCCGGTTGGCGGCGGCGGGGGTGGCGGCGGCTTCAATAAGCCGTCTGACAACTCGCTCATTCCGTTCTTCAGCCGTCGCATCGGCCTGGACACGGCGGGCAACCCGCAGGCCGTAGACTATGGCGTCAAGCTGTTCGGGCAGCTGGGCCGCCAGGACGTCGGCGTGCTGCATCTGCGCACGGCGACCGACGGTGGTGTCCTCGGTGAAGATTTCTCCGTCATCCGCGTCAAACGTCGGCTGATGCGGCAGTCGTACGCCGGCGTCCTGTACACACGGCGCGATTCGACTACCAGTGGCGCGACGACGCTCGACACGACTGGCGCGGATTTCCGGCTGGCGACCTCTGGCTTCAGAGGCTCGCAGAATCTCTCGCTCGGCGGATTCTGGCTGCAGAGCACGAACCCGCTCGGCACCGGCAGGAGCGCGGCATACGGCCTTCGCATGGACTATCCGAACGACCGCTGGAACGGCGGCATGATCTATCGGGCGGTGCAGGAGCACTTCAGCCCCGCCGTCGGATTTCTCCAGCGCAACAACTACGAGGAGTACAACCCGTACTTCAACTTCTCTCCGCGGCCGCGCAACAACAAGTACATCCGCCGGATGGGCTTTACCGCCGACGTCGATCTCAAGTCTGGCCTGACGAACAGTTACGTCTCGCGGCTCTGGAACCTGACGGTGCTCAACATCGACTTCCATACGCAAGACTCCATCAGCGTGCTTGTCATCGCCGACCAGGAACGTCTTGATCGTCCCTTCAGGCCCAGTGCTGGCGTCACGCTGCCCGTCGGTAGCGACTATTCGTTCCTCCGTTACCGCGTCACGGGCGGGACCGCCAACCGCCGCACGGTCGCCGTCTCGCCAACCATCGAGTGGGGCAGCTTCTACTCAGGTACCCGGACGCAGATGGGTGCCGACGTCACCCTCCGGGCGCGTCCTGGCGTGATCGTGTATCTCTCTTCAGAATGGAATCGCGTGAACCTTCCCGAGGGCTACTTCGAGACGCGCCTGTATCGCGCGACGCCGGAGCTGCAGTTCAGCCAGTGGATCTCGGTCGTCAACACGATTCAGTACGATTCGGTCAGCCGCGTGCTCGGCTGGCAGGGCCGGTTTCGGTGGATCCTCAAGCCCGGCAACGACATCTACTTCGTCTACACGCACAATTGGCAGGAGGACACCAACCTCGACAGGTTCTCGACCGTCAACAGACGGGCGGCATCGAAGATTATCTATACTCAGCGCTTCTGACATGACTCCAGACTTCCGCCGCACCTACCTTCGCGACATCCTCAAGACCTACCGCACGTACAAATCGATGGGCGACCGCGCGTTGGCTCAAGTCGCGGACACCGATCTCCGCCGGCTCATCGATCCGGACGCCAACAGCATCGCGATCATCGTCAAGCACCAGGCCGGCAACCTGCGGTCGCGGTTCACCGACTTTCTGACAACCGACGGCGAAAAGCCGGACAGGAATCGGGACGCCGAGTTCGAGATGCCGGATCAGATCTCACGAGACGAGCTGCTGCAACAGTGGGAATCGAGCTGGGGGATTGCGCTCGCCTCGATCGAGGCGCTCACGCCGGACGACCTCGAACGGACCATCACGATCCGCGGCGAGCCATTGCTCGTCGTCGAGGTCCTCGATCGCCTCGCAGCTCACGCCGCATATCACGTCGGACAGATCGCGTTGCTGGCGAAGCACTTCGCCGGACGCAGCTGGAAGACGCTCAGCATCCCGAAGAGGAGGATCTGAGGTCGCTCAGCCCCAAACCACCCGGACGATCCGATCCGAAAAACAGTGTTTCGCGATCAGAAGAAACTGCCGCAGCGATCTCGACAAACGGGCTGTTGACGGTGAAGCCCAAGTTCACCGGCGGCGACCATGCTTCGAGAGTTGTTGTTCGCGTGGATACCCACAGGTCAAGGCCGCCGAGCGTGCCGGCGCGGTTCGATGAAATGAAGATCTCTTTCCCGTCATGGGTGATGGCTGGACGCTGATCGACTTGAGGGCTGTTGAGTTCGGGGACGAGCACCACCGGCCCGAAAGAGCCGTCAGCGCCAAGCCTGCTCCGCCGCATCCACCTCGCGCCGTGATGGGTCTCCGCTGTGAGGTATCCCCCGCCGTTTCAACCGGTCAGCCCCGCGCGGTCCAGTAGGTCAACGCGGTCTTGAACTGGTTCGAAGAGCTGAAGCAGCGCGTCCCGATCAGATAGATCCCACAAGTCTCAAGTTTCAAGTCTGAAGTCTGCCAGGCTTGAGACTTCAGGCTTGAGACGTACACCTGAACTGATCTCACAGCGTTCATCTCCTAGATCCCGAGTTCTGTCAGGAAGCAAACACGTCCGCGACCGAGAGACGAAAGCCAGGCACGATATCCTCTCCGTCGAGCGTGTCCTGTTCCGAAAGCGTCCTGGGGGCGCCTGTGGCACGATGAACCGTCACGGTGCGGCGTTGCGGGTTCACGACCCACACGGCAGTTGCTCCGGCTGTGAGCCACGCCGCAACTTTCTGATCCACCTCGAAGACCGTGTCGCCGGGAGACAGCACCTCGACCGCGACGTCCGGCGCACCGGGCCAGAAGCCAACGGGCCGGCCTGACGCTGGAATCCGATCTCGCCGCACGAACGCGATGTCTGGCGCTCTCACGGTGTCGGGGTCGCTGGCCAGCCGGAAACCCGTTTCGGCGCCACAGACGACGCCGAGGTTATTGGATCGGACATGCGCCGAGAGCGGAGCGCCAAGATTCATGATGATCGCCCCATGATCAAACCCCGCCGGCGTCATCTTCCGCAGCTCTCCCTTCACCAGCTCGTATCGATAGCCATCGTCCGGCAATCGGAAGAGCTCGTCGGCCGTCACAACCCGATTCTTGACAGTCATCACGAATGCACGACTCCGGATTCGCAAGCGATTCTAACCCGAATCGACGTCATTCTCAGATCCCCAGTTCCCTCTCCGCGATGATCATGCGCTGGGCCTCCGACGTGCCCTGGTAGATTTCCGTGGCGCGGACGTCACGAAAGAGCCGCTCGACGACCGAGCCGCGCCGGTAACCCGCCGACGCGAGGATTTGCATCGCCTTGTCGGCCGCCTTGTGGGCCGCTTCCGAGGCCGCCAGCTTGGCCATCGACGCCCCGACCATGCGCGACTCTTGACCGTCCTTGGCCACCGCCGCCTTCCACGTCAGCATCCGCGCGGCGGCCAGCTCGGTCGCCACGTCGGCCAGCATCCACTGAATCGCCTGATAGTTCGCAATCGGCTCGCCGAACTGCTTCCGAGCCTTGGCGTGCCGAATGGCTTCGTCAATTGCCGCCTCGCCGATGCCAAGCGCCTGCGCGGCAATGGCGACCCGCCCGCCCTGCAGCGCCCACATCGCCAGGCGGAATCCCTGATCCACCGGCCCGAGCACCTGTGACTCGCCGACCTCAACCTCGAAATCGAGGTCCATGCACCCCAACCCCCGCACGCCCAGCGAATCGTCGCGCGCCCGGCGTGTGATGCCCGGCGCATCCATCGGCACCAGAAACGCGGTGATCCCGTGCGTGCCGGCGCCCGGACGTGTGACGGCGAACACGACGGCCACGGCGGCCGCGTCCGCGTTCGCGACCCAGACCTTTTGGCCGGTAATGCGATAACCGGCACCGGCCTTGACCGCCCTGGTCTGCTGATTCGCCGCATCCGTGCCAGCTTCAGGCTCGGACAACGCGAACGCGCCGATCGTCTTCCCCGACGCAAGAGCCCGCAACCACTGCTCTTTCTGGAACTGGTCTCCCGCGTACGCGACAAGCTCGGCCACAAGCGAGTTAGTGACGACGAGAGAGGCGGCGAGCGTCGCGCTCGCCCTCGCCACGGCTTCAATGGCCAACGCGTAGCTCAGGTAGTCGAGGCCCAGACCGCCCCAGGCCTTCGAGACCGCGACGCCGAGCAGACCGCGACCCGCGGCGGCTCGAATCACGTCAAGTGGAAACTCGCCCGACTCGTCGATGGCCGCTGCGCGCGGTGCGACAACCCCGCGCGCAAACTGCTCGATGGATTCCTTGAAGGCCCGTTGTTCGGGCGTGAGATCAAGAAGCATCTCGAGCCAGGCGTTCGAAGATCGGTCTGAGTCGCTCGGCCGTCTGCGCCAGATCCTCGGGCAGCACGCGCGTGTTGCCGACCACCGAAATAAAGCTCGTGTCGCCATTCCAGCGCGGCACCAGATGAATGTGCAGATGGTCCACGATGCCAGCGCCCGCAGGTCGGCCGAGGTTGATGCCGACGTTGATGCCCTGCGGCTGGTAGGCCTCGGTCAACGCCATCTCAGCATGCCGGGTGAACCGCATCAGCTCGGCTCGCTCGTCCTCGGTGGATGCGGCCAGCGTTGCGACATGACGGTTCGGCGCCACCATCAGATGGCCGCTGTTGTACGGATAGAGATTCAGGATGACGTAGCACAGGCGACCCTGAACAACGATCAGGTCGTTACGTGCCGGCGTGTCGCGCTCGCAGAAGATGCAGCCCTTTGTCGGTTCGGTGCTAGCCGCGCCGGTCACGTAGGCCAGTCTCCAGGGGGACCAGAGGTGTTCCACGGTGGTGACACCAGTGGCTGGTGGCTGGTGCTGCTGGAGGAGACCCTTCCAGCCCCAGCAACCAGTCACAAGCCACGTTCAGGCCTGCGCTGCGGTGTCTGGCGCAGTGAAGTTCGGTGCCGTCGCGGGCGCAGGCTCCCGGTTGATGAGATCCTTCAGTTCCTTGCCCGGCTTGAAGTAGGGCACCTTCTTCGGCGGCACGTCGACCTTGTCTCCGGTCTTTGGATTGCGGCCCTTGCGGGGCTCGCGCTTGCGCAGCCGGAAGCTGCCGAACCCCCGCAACTCGATCTTCTCGCCGCGATGCAGCGCCTCGATGATGCTGCGGAAGACCGTGTCGACGATGACCTCGGAGTGCTTCTTCGTCAGATCCGAAACCCGCGACACTTCCTCGACGAGCTCCGCCTTGGTCATGCTGCCGTTGGTCATGCTCTGACTCCTGTCGGGATTTGGGATTCGGGGTTTGGGATTCGGCACAATGCGAATCCCCAATCCCAAATCCCAAATCCCGAATCCCTTACCGGTTCTTGAAGTGATCCCCCAGCGTCGCGCTGCCGTCGCCGGCGTTCTCCTGATAGGCCTCCCACTCGGTCCGGAACTCGTCGGACTTGAGCGCGCGGATCGACAAGCCAATCTTGCGCTCCGCGGGCGCCAGCTTGACGATCTTCACCGGATAGGATTCACCGACCTTTAGATCGAGCTTCTCGTCCTTGCCCGCGTGACGGGAGTCGTCGAACTCCGACACGTGAATCAAGCCCTCGACCCCCTCGTCGAGCTCGACAAACGCCCCGAACGTCGTCAGCCGCACGACCTTCCCTTCGACGGTGTCGCCGACGTGACGACGCGAGAAGAAGTCGTCCCAGATGTCGGTGGCGAGCTGCTTGAGACCGAGCGACAGCCGCTGGTTCTCGGCGTCGACGTTGAGCACCATCGCCTCGACCACGTCGCCCTTCTTGAGCACCTCTGAGGGGTGCTTGACGCGCTTGCTCCACGACATGTCGGAGATGTGGATCAGGCCGTCGATCTCTTCCTCGACCTCGACGAAGGCGCCGAATTCAGTGAGATTACGGACCTTGCCCGTCAGTTTCGAGCCGACCGGATACTTGGCGGCGAGATCGTTCCAGGGGTTGCTCTCGACCTGTTTCAGCCCGAGCGAGATGCGGCGCGCGCTGGGGTCGACGCCCAGTACCATCGCGCCCACCGTGTCCCCCACGTTCAGGATCTTGGAGGGGTGCTTGACGCGCTTGCTCCACGACATCTCGCTCACGTGGATAAGACCTTCCACGCCGGCTTCGAGCTCGACGAAGGCCCCGTAATCGGTGAGGCTCACGACCTTGCCCGATATGCGCGCGCCGATCGGATACCGATCGGTCACATTCGCCCACGGATCGGTGATGAGCTGCTTGTGGCCGAGCGACACGCGCTCGGTCGCCTGGTCGTACTTGAGCACGATGACATCGACCTCGTCGTTGACCTTGAAGAGCTCCGAGGGATGCCCCACACGGCCCCACGACATGTCGGTAATATGCAGCAGCCCGTCGATGCCGCCGAGGTCGATGAACGCTCCGTAATCGGTGATGTTCTTGACGACGCCCTTGAGCACCTTGCCTTCAGCGAGGGCACCGAGCGTATGCTTCTTCTTCTCGGCGTTCTCCTCCTCGAGGAGCGCCTTGCGCGACAGCACGATATTGCCGCGCTTCTTGTTGACCTTGATGACGCGCATCCGGAGCTCCTGCCCGCGCAGCGCGTCGAGATTTCTCACGGGACGCACGTCGATCTGCGAACCGGGAAGAAACGCGCGGACCCCGATGTCCACCGCCAGGCCTCCCTTGATCCGCTCGATGACACGGCCGATGACGACCTTGTGTTCGGCATAGGCCTTCTCGACTTCATCCCAAATCTTCATCTTCTAGGCTTTTTCGCGCGAGAGGACGACGTACCCTTCGCGGTCTTCCGTGCGCTCGAGCAGCACGTCGACGATGTCGCCCGGCTGGACGGTCACCTCGCCGGCCTCGTCGAGAAACTCGCTGACACCGATGATGCCCTCCGACTTGTAGCCGACATCGATGATGACTTCCGACGCCGTGACCTTGAGCACCGTCCCCTTGACGACTTCGCCTTCCGCGATGTTCCGGAAGCTGTTGTCGTAGAGGTCGAGCAGTTTGGCAAACTCGGCCGGATCGATCTGGTCGGCGCCATTGCGCGGACGAATCTTGAGCCGCGGATCGGCCCCGGCGCGTGCGCTCGTCGCGACGCCACCTCGTTCTGAAGCGGGAGTGTTCTGTTCTTCTACGTTCGCCATGCGGTGCGCGTCCTCCTAAGTCGGGTCGACTTGCCGGTTGTGATGCAGAAGCCGGCGCCCTGCGGGTCGATCAGCCGGCGTTCCTGCGCGACGTCCGGCCGAGGCCTGACCCGACAGGGAGAGCGCTCGCTGAAATTCCGATAAGCAACAGAGGATACGTCACTTATCTCGATCGTGTCAAACTGAAAAGTTAAAATGCAAAACTCAAAAGGAGTCCTTTTGAGTTTTCACTTTTCACTTTTCAGTTTGCCCCGTATCACGCCCATGACCTCGGCGACCACGTCAGCGACGGACTTCCCCGTCGTGTCGATGAGGGTCGCGTTGTCGGCCGCATAGAGCGGCGAGGCCGTCCTCGTACGGTCGACCTCGTCGCGCGCGGTCAGGGCGCTCTTGACCTCGGCGACCGCCGTCGGGCCCCCGACATGCGCCGGGTCGCGGGCGCGGCGCCTGGCGCGCTCCTCAGGGGCCGCGTCCAGGTAGACCTTCACGTCGGCGCCTGGAAAGACCACCGTCCCGATGTCCCGCCCTTCCATCACGATGGCGCCATCCTGGCCCATCCGCCGCTGGCGATCGACGAGCACCGCCCGCACCTGCGGCCATCGGGCAACGATCGCTGCCGCACGATCGATCTCGGGCGTTCGAATCCGGCGCGTGACATCAGTCCCGTCGATGGTCACCTCGCTCGCCGACACCTCGATCCGTGAGCCGGTCGCCAGCCGCGCCACCGCCCCTTCGTCATCGAGCGAGACGCCGTCGTGGAGCGCCTTCCAGCCCACCGCCCGATACATCGCGCCGCTGTCGACGTGACGGTAGCCCAGTTGGTCGGCAATCGCACGCGCAACGGTTCCCTTGCCCGCGCCGGACGGACCATCGATGGCAATAATGAGCTTATGCATGAGATTGCAGAATTGCAGAATCCTGCCATTCTGCCATGCTAGTGGCGTGGAGCGGCTACAGAAGATTCTGTCTCGAGCGGGCGTCTCGTCCCGGCGCTCGGGCGAAAGGCTGATGCTTGAAGGCCGGGTGACAGTCAACGGCGCCACCATCCGCGA
>MELA01000016.1 GCA_001767495.1 Acidobacteria bacterium RIFCSPLOWO2_12_FULL_65_11
TGGGTTACTATCAAGAACCCGCGCTGACCGCCGAGACACTGAAAGACGGGTGGTTGTACACCGGAGACCTGGGCTATCTGTCGGGCGGCGAGCTGTTTGTCTGCGGCCGCGCGAAAGACGTCATCATCGTCAACGGTCGCAAGTACCACCCGCAGGATCTGGAATGGGCGGTCGCTGAACTGGCGGGGGTCCGCCGGGGCCGGGTGGTGGCGTTTGGCACGACCCAACAGGGGGCATCCGATCGCGTGGTGATTGTCGCCGAACCGAGTGGCACGGTGGGCGCCGTGGCGTTGGCCGAGGCCATCCGGCGGCGAGTTGGCGAAAGTTTTGGCCTGTACGTCGATGACGTGGTGTCGGTGCCGAGCGGAACAATAGGGCGGACGACGAGCGGAAAGGTGCAGCGCGCGGCGACCAAGGCGCGATACGAGCGCGGCGTGCTGGTCGGCGAAGCGGCCGACAAGGCCGAGCTGCCCGCGTAATGGAGAGTGGATGGACTTGCTCGAGAAGCTACGAGTAATTGAACAGCGGCTCGCGAGCTTCGCGCCCGGGTTTGCCGTACCCGGTGTCACGGTCATCGACCGCGTGCTCGGTCCCTGCGAGGTCGTCATCTCCGGCCGGCCGACGCTGATGTTCGGGTCGAACAACTATCTCGGCCTCACGCTCCATCCGGCAGTGGTCGAAGCGGCCCGCGCCGCCATCTCCGAGTATGGCGCCGGAACCACGGGGTCGCGGACGGCCAACGGCACCCTGGCCCTGCACGAATCGCTCGAGCGGGAGTTTGCCGAGTGGTCCGGCAAACGCCACGCCATCATCTTCAGCACCGGCTATCAGGCCAATCTGTCGCTCATCGGCGGGCTGTGCGGGAAAGACGACGTCATCCTGATTGATGCCGACAGCCACGCCAGCATCTACGACGCGACGCGTCAGACGGCGTCGCAGGTCATCGGATTCCGCCACAACTCGCCAGACAGTCTCCAGAAGAAGCTCGAGCGGTTGCCGAAGGGCGAGCGGAACCGGCTGGTCGTCGTCGAAGGGCTGTACTCGATTCGCGGCGACGTGGCGCCGCTCCGCGAGATTGCCGACGTGTGCCGCCAGTACGGCGCGTATCTGCTGGTCGATGAAGCGCATTCGCTCGGCACCTACGGCCCAACCGGTCTCGGGTGCGCTGAGGCACAGGGGGTGCTCGATCGCGTGGACTTCCTGGTCGCCACGTTTTCGAAGTCCCTGGCCGGCATCGGCGGCGTCTGCGTGTCCGATCATCCCGAGTTGCGGGCGCTGCACTTCCTCGCGCGGGCGTACGTCTTCACGGCCTCAGGATCGCCGTCAAACATTGCCGGCGTCCGGGCCGCAATCCGCGTCGTGCGGGAACACCCTGAGCTGCGCGAGCAGCTGTGGTCCAATGTCCGGCGGCTGCGTCAGGGGCTGCAGGAGCGCGGCTACGTGATTGGCGAGACCGAGTCGCCGATCGTCCCCATCCTCACGGGCGACGAAGACAAGACGATGGCGCTCTGGCAGCGGCTGCTGCAGGAAGGTCTGTACGTCAACCTGATCGTGCCGCCCGGCTGCCCGAAGGACCAGTGCGTCCTGCGGGCGAGCTGCTCGGCGGCGCACACGCCCGAACAGATCGCGCGCGCTCTCGATATCCTGGCTCGCGTCGGCGCCGAGCTGGGTGCCACGCGCGTCGCAGTCTCCTGAATCGAGTCGGTGCGTTGGTGCTTCGGTTCTAAGGTGCATAGGGGTAGCACCTACGCACCTACAACCATCCTTGCGCTCTGTACCACCGTGCTGTTTCGTCGAGCCCCTGTTGAAGCTCTACCTGGGCGACGATCCCGAGGCGATCGCGCAGACGATCGACGCAGCAGACGAAGCCCTCTGCTGACAACTCCGCGTGGCGCCATCGATTGAGCAGCATCGGCCGGCCGACGACCTGGCCCGCGGCTTCTCCGGCTATGGCGGCGAGGCTGGTGATGACACTCGGGATTGGAATCGTCAGGGCAGAACCGCCGAGCGCCGCTTGAATACGTGTCAGGAGATCGCGAGCTGTCACGGGTAGTGGGTGGCCGACAAAGACGGTGTCCTGAAGAGCCGGCGCGTCGAGCGCCGCGTCGATCGCGCGGACCACGTCGTGGATGTAAATAAAGGTATACGCGGCATCGCGCCGGCCGACGAGCGGCATCACGCCCAGCCGCGCAAAGCGAAACAGCGGCAGCATCGCCCGGTCGCCGGGGCCGTACACGACCGACGGCCGGAGAATCGTCCACTGCAGGCCCTCGATCGCGGAAATGCGCTGTTCGCCTTCGAGCTTGCTCCGGCCGTACGGCGTCAGCGGCGCTGACAGGTCGTCCTCACGCCGCGGTGCGGCCGGCGATGCCGACCCGGCCGCGGCGAGGCTCGAGACGTAGATCAGGCGGGCGCCGACTGCGCGGGCGGCTGCGCCGACGGCCTCGGTTCCAACGGCGTTGACCTCGACGTATTCGCGCTCGCGTACGGTGGAGACAACGCCGGCGAGATGCACGACGGCATCGACGCCGGCAAAAGCCTCAGTCAGTGCGGACGTTGCGAGTGGCGCCTGGACGATGGTCCCGCCAGGAGGTGCGGCATGCGCGGAACGCGCGCGGACGATGGCGCGCACGTCGACGCCCTGCTCGACGAGGTGCGCCGTCAGGTGACGGCCGATAAACCCTGTCGCGCCGGTCACCGCAACGCGCCGGATCATGGGAGCAGGTCGAGCGCGCGCGTGAGGCGCGGCCCGATGCGCAGCGCGCTGAAATCGCGTCGATCCGTTGTCAGCACTCGATAGACCTGACGACGTTGGGCGACTGCGGCGACCGTCCCATCAACCAGTCCCAAGCTCAGATCGCTGAACTTGGCGTCGAGCTCAAGGGCGCGGGCGATGTCGGATGGGACGGGCAACTCGTATTCGTACCGCGTGCCCGGGTCGAAGATCTCGGCGACCAGCCGGCGCATGGCGGCGCGATCCTCTCGAAGGAAGTAATCGATTTCGGCGAGCACGAGGCCGGGCACGATGACGCGGCTCGCGGAGGTCAAGACCGTCTCGTAGGACGGGAAGCTCGGTGCATCGTCGGCCGTGCGGGCGAGCGCTCGGAGCAGGCCGCCGGTGTCCGCAACGACTGGAGGAATCAACCGTCGAGGTCCCGAAACAGCTCGGACTCGTCCCCCAGCTTCACATCGGTGGATTCAAAGAGACGTGTCGAGGGCGGACGGCGTCCGGAGTAGTACCGTGAGGCCACAACGCGCAGCCCTTTGCGAACGAGCTCGGAGGCGGAATGCCCGGCCGCCCGTGCGCGCTTGAGGGCCCGCACATCCGCTTCATCCAGGCGCACCGTCGTCGAAATCAGTCGTGCCATACGGTCACCATACAACGAACCCATCCTCGACGGCAATCGCAGCGGCTCAGGCCAGGGCCTTCTGATAGATGCGATACGTCTTGTAGCGGCGCGCCCCGGCCATTTCGGCAGGCTGGTTGATGTCGCGATTGTCCTCCAGGACCCAGGAGAACTCCACACGCCGATATCGTGTGTCCTTCATCTGGCGGTGAAGCTCGAAGAGCAGGAGCGGGTAGAGGCCGAGGCTGCGATACTCCGCCAGCACGCCGAACAGCAGGAGTCGAGCCTGATCGACGATCCGCTTGCGGCCGAGCAATCGAATGAGTCCGAGAGGAAACAGTCGGCCCCTTGTTCCTTTGAGCGCCTGGTTGATGTCTGGAACGGCGATGGCGCACGCGACCGGCCGTCCCTTGACCTCGGCGCAGACGGCGCAGCGCGCATCGAAGATCTGTTTCATCTCGTTGGCGATCCGGCGGAACTCTTCGGGCGTCGGCGCCACGAAGCCCCAGTTCTGCTCCCACGCGCCGCAGTAGATCTCGCGCAACCGCTCGACCTCGCGCTCGAACTCGGCGAGCTGCAGCGGTCGGACGAGGATACCCTCGCGGTCGCGCACGCGGGTCGCAAGCTTCGCGACAACGGGCGGCACCTCGGCGTCGATGGAGTACAACCACGCGAAGAGGTCCTTGATCTTTCGATAGCCGGCCGACTCGACGTATTCGCCGTACTCAGGTGGGTTGTGCGGCATCATCACCATGGGGTCGGTGTCGAAGCCTTCCACCAGCAGCCCCGCGCTCTCGTTGAGGGATGGGTTGATCGGGCCGCGCACGTGCGTGCGCCCGCGCCGGTTCGCCCAGGCCTCCACCGCGGCCAGCAGCGCCTGGGCGGCGGGTTTATCGTCGGCTTCGAAGAAACCGAACATGGCAACGTTGTCGCGGTGCACCTCGTTGTGCCGGCGATCGTCGATGGCGGCGACACGCCCGACGATGCGGCCGTCACGCCGCGCGAGCAGCAGCTCAACGGCGGCATGAGCAAAGAAGGGGTTGTGCCTGGGCGAGAGACGTTCGCGCTCGGCGAGACGGAGCGGCGGAATCCAGTGAGGATCGCCGCTGTTCCGTGTATACGCGTAGTCGATGAAGCGCCCGAAGTCGTGGCGCCCGACGAGCGGTGTGACGTCGATCACGCGACATCTATGTTATGTCATGCATTGTTTTCGCTGCCACGAGCGTCTCAACCGCCGTCAAGGGTGGTAGAGTCGGTGACGTTCTGTTTTGGAAGCGCGCGAGCGGTCTACGCCGCGAAGCGCGTCAGGCGCGGTGGCGGGGCCCCGCGCGATGAGGAGGTATCGCCATGAAGAAGCTGATGTGCCTGGTCGCTCTGGTCGCATGTGGATTCGCGCTTCCGACGGTGTCCGCCCAAGGCGGCCTGCAGGTTGAGGACGCCAAACTCGGAAAAGGCGTGCAGGATCGGAACATCACCGAGGAAGCCACGACCTTCGCCGTCGACGACAAGGTGTACCTGTGGCTTCGGGTGACCGGCAGCGCCGGTTCGGACTCCATCAAGGTGAACTGGAAGGTCGACGACAGCACCGACACCGTCACGCTGCAGATCGGCGGCAGCCCGTGGCGGACGTGGGCCAACAAGACCGCGTGGAAGGCCGGAGAGTGGACCGTGACCGTCACCGACGCCGGCGATCAGGTGTTGAAAGAACTGAAATTTACGGTGCAGTAGTTATGCCTTCAACGGCCTGGGGAGGCCGGGCTGTTGAGGAGGAGCTTGTCGATGTCTCTTCCCAGTTGCGTACGGGAAGTTCATCAAGGCGTGGGGACGGAAGGGCGGCCGAGCGGGGTCCATATCGACAAGCGAACCGACACGCTGTACGTCGGCGACGGGGAGCGGAGGTTCCGCAGTAACATCGTTGTCGATGCACATCGAGGCGCGGCAGCGCGTGGCCCGTGTCGCCGTCATCCTGACCTGCGTCATACTCGCGTCGCGCGTCTGGTTCATCTTCTTTCGCTATCTGGACTTCGACGAATTCGAGCACGCGCACGCGACGTGGAGCGTGTCGCGCGGGCTCGTGCCCTACGTGGACTTCTTCGAACACCATACGCCCTGGCTGTACCTGCTGTTCGCTCCGCTCTTCCCGCACTTCGCGACCGATACCGATCCAACTGCGGCGGCCGGCCTGCTCGTCGTGCTGCGGCTGGTGATGTGGGCGATAAGCATCGCGTCGGTCGCGTGCGTGTACGAGCTGGGCCGCCTCTGGCGCGACCGGTTCACCGGCGTCCTCGCGGCGTTCCTCTTCGCCTCCGCCAGTCAATTCCAGGACGTGATCCTCGAGTACCGGCCTGACGGGCCGGCGCTCTTGTGTGTGCTGCTGTGCCTCATCGCGGTCATGCACGGGTGGCGGTCCAATCGAACGGCCGGAGCCGCCGTGCTCTTCACCCTGGGCGGGCTCGCCCTTGGCGCGGCGGTGCTGTTTACCCAAAAGGCGCTTTTCGTGCTGCCGGGTCTGGCGGCGGCGCTCGTCGCCTACGTGTGGGAACGCGAGCCGAAATCGACCGGTCGCTGGCGTCGGCGCGCGATGCTGGTCGCGTTGTGCGCGGCCGGTGCCATCGCGCCCGTCGCGTGGACGGCGTACTGGTTCGACGCGCACCAGGCGCTAGACGCGTTCGTTCATTACAACGTGGACGTCAATGTGGCGCAGAATGCCGCGAGGTTTTCGCCGCTTCCCAAGCTCTTGTCGCATCTGGTTCACTCGCCAGCACTCATGGTGCTCGGTCTCGGCGGGTTCGTTGTGAGTGCCATGAGCGCGTGGGCCGGGACGGCCGGCTGTCGTCTCGTGTTGCTCGGCACGGCGGCGAGCCTGTGGGTGGGCGTGTTCGTGATCCCGCGCGTGTACGACCATTATCTAGTCACCTACTTCCCGCACCTCGCGGTGTTCACCTCGTCGTGGGCCATCGAGCTCGTCTCGCGCATCGGTCCGCGCCTGAACGGTCGCGCCTGGTTCGGGCCCGCGTTGGTGTTGGCGCCGGCGGCCAGTCTGGCCGCGCTTGTCGTGGGCGTGGAGCACCCCACGAGCGTTGCCGGCGCGGCCATGATTGTCAGCTTCACGCTCGCCGCGATGCTCGCCGCGGCAGTCGTCGCGGTCTGGCAGCACGCGCGTCCCGAGACCGCCGCGTGCCTCGCACTCGCCGCGCTCGTCGCCCTCCAGGCGGGGAACCTGGCGCGTGTCTTCAGACCGATCGCCCCGCAGCTCGCCGACCTCGCGTACGTGACGACACACACGCGGCCCACCGACACGGTGCTGGGCGCGACGAGCGGGCCCGGCGTATTTCGGCCCCATGCCTGGTACTACTTCTTTCTCAGTGGTCCCTTTGCGACCGATCGTGAGTTTGCGGAGCTGATCGAGTCGCTCGAATCGGAGCGGAGGCGTCCGCAGATTGTGATCTTCGGCGAGAACGAACGGCGACGGCTGCCGCTTGAGGTATGGACGTATGTGCGCCAGCACTACCGAAATGTCCGCGGCGACCTGTATGAACGGCTGCCTCAACACTAGAAACAAGGCCACGTGAACCCCTTCCAGTGGGTTCGCGCCGAGATCCTCCGGTCCGCTTGGAGGCGCGGCCTCTATACGCCGCCCGATCGCCGCGTGCTCGAGGGCGACATCTTGCCCGAGCTCGCGCGCGATCCAACCGTTACCCGCCTCCTCTTCGTCGGCGTTCAGTGGTACACGAGGCACTATCCCGACCAGTTCGGGGGCAAGACGTTCGCGACGATCGATCCCGACCCGGAAGTCGCGCGCCTCGGGGGGAATCCTCACGCCGTCGGGCGCGTCCAGGACATCGAGGAGCATTTTCCAGGTCTCGTATTCGACGCGATCGTCATGACCGGGGTCATCGGCTACGGACTGAACGACCGCGACGAGGTCGATCGCGCGCTCGGCGCGTGCGCCAAGGCGCTCCGGCCCGGCGGCTGGCTCGTCCTGGGTGTCGATGAGCTGAGGCCCATGCACGTCGATCCGAGCGCGAGCCCCGCGAGCCGGCAGTTCGAGCCGCGGCCGTTCGGCGCGTCCGCATCGGCGCGCCTCGACGTCGCGATCCCGTTCAAGGAACGCTGGCACACGTTCCTCTTCTGGCAGAAGAAGGCGAGGTCATGAGGTATCGTTCTTGGTCGTGCGTTATTCCGAGTGGCTGGCTCTGGGGTTCTTCGTCTGGCTCGCAGCCTCCGGCCTGCTGTGCCGACTGCCGCCGGGGCGGCGCCGGCAGATCGTAGGGGGAGGAACCGGACTGTCGATCGCGGTCGTGGCGATGGCCCGGCTTGGGCAGGTCCCTTGGCGAGACTGGATGCCCGTGCTCTACATCCTCGTCGGGTACTTTCTCTCCGGTCGCCTGTTTGTGTCGCCCTCGTCGCGCCTGGAAGGATGGCTCACGGGCTGGGACGAGCGCCTGCTCGGCGATCCTCCCGCGCGGTTCTCGCGCTGGCCGCGACCCCTGCTGGCGTACCTCGACATCATCTACATCTTCTGTTTCGTGCTGATGCCCGGCGGCTTCGCCGTGCTGGTGTGGACGGGGCACGCGGCGCTCGCGGATCGGTACTGGACGATGGTCGGCGCGGCGGAGTTCGGGGCCTTCGCGCCGCTCGCGCTCGTGCAGACGCGGCCGCCCTGGGCGCTGGAGCGGGCACGCGTCGTCGACGACGCCCTGGTGCATCACGCGGCGTCGATCTTCGTGCGGCACGGCACAATCGGCGCGAACACGTTTCCAAGCGGCCACGTCGGCGGATCGCTGGCGGTGGCGCTGGTGGTCATCGGCGTCGAGCCGGTCGCGGGCACGGTCCTGCTCGCCCTGGCGGCGAGCATTGCTGTGGCGTGCGTGGTCGGCCGATATCACTATGTGATTGATGTCGTCGCGGGCGCGGCGCTGGCGCTCTTGGCGTGGGGGGCGGTGGCGCTAATGGGCGTCTGACCGCTGGGCGTGATACGCTTCAAATTTCTGTCATGACAGACCAAGTACGTGGCTTTTCGTCTCCCGCGGCTCCGGCCTCGAAAGGCGCGGCGCTCCGACGACTGTTCGCCTCGCCTTCGCCGATTGTGATTGCCGGGGCGCACGACGGCCTGACCGCGCGGCTGGTCGAAGAAGCCGGCTTCGACGGGGTGTGGGCGAGCGGCTTCGAGATCAGCGCCAGCTTCGGCGTGCCGGACGCCAGCATTCTCACGATGAGCGAAACGCTCGCCGCCTCTCGCACCATGAGCGAGGCCGTCAGCATCCCGGTGATTGCGGACTGCGACACCGGTTTCGGAAACGCCATTAACGCGATTCGCACCGTGCAGGCGTTCGAGGCGGCGGGCATTGCCGGGCTGTGCATCGAAGACAACGTGTTTCCCAAGCGCTGCAGCTTCTATCCCGGCGTCAAGCGTCTGCTCGCGGACACCGACGAGCAGGCGCTGAAGATTCGTGCGGCCGTCGAGGCGAGCTCGAAGGATTTCGTCGTCATCGCGCGCACCGAGGCGCTGATTGCGGGCTGGGGCCTCGAGGAGGCGCTCAGACGCGGCCGCGCGTACGCGGATGCCGGCGCCGACGCGATTCTGATTCACTCGCGGCAATCCACGATCGACGAGGTCGCGCAGTTCGCCGACCAGTGGGACCGGCTGACGCCGCTCGTGTGCGTACCCACGACCTACCGGACCGCAACGGTCGAGGATCTGGCGCGCCTCGGCTTCAAGATGGTGATCTTCGCCAACCACGGCCTGCGCGCCGAGATCCGCGCGATCCAGGAGACGCTGCAGACCTTGCGAACGGAGAACCGCGCCTCGTCGGTCGAGGATCGGATCGTCCCGCTGTCGGAAGTGTATCGGCTCGTCAACCTCAATCAGCTCAAGACGGACGAGCGCGCGTACCTGCCGCCCGACACCGAGTCGGTGAAGGCCGTCATTCTCGCGGCCGGATTCGACCGGCGGCTGATGCCGCTCGTCTCCGATCGGCCCAAGGCGATGCTCGAGGTGAAAGGCAAGTCGATTCTCGAGCGCCAGATCGACGCGTTGCAGCAGCTCGGCGTCCGCCAGATCGCCGTCGTCCGCGGGTACAAGAAGGAACAGATGACGCTGCCGAACGTGAAATACTACGACAACGATGCGTTCGAAGAGAGCGGCGAGATGGAGAGCCTGCTCCGCGCGGGCGCGGAGCTGTCGGGGCCGGTCGTGGTCATGTACGGCGACATCTTGTTCGACCGCAACATTCTCGAGCGCCTCCTGCAGAGCCCGGATGACATCACGCTGGTCTGCGACCGATCGTGGCCCGACATGCGCGCCGGCCGCGAGGCGATCGGTCCGGATCTGGTGGTGGAATCACCGACGCCCAGGCGCCACCATCGGTTCCTCGCCGACGCCCAGCCGGTTCGGGTGACCCTCATCGGTCAGTCGATCGACTCGACCCAGGCCACGGCGGAGTTCATCGGTATGGCCAAGCTCTCGGCGAGAGGCTGTCAGATTCTTGGCGAGGTGTATCGCGAGCTGCGCGAGCGCGGCGCGGATCAGCCGGTGCACGAGTCGCCGTCGTTCCGCGCGGCCAAGCTCACCGACCTGCTGCACGAGGTGATCGCCCGCGGCCACTCGGTCGCGTCGGTCGGCATCTACCAGGGATGGCTCGAGGTCGACACGTTCGACGACTACCGCCGCGCGTGGACCGAAGTTGGGTAAGCCGTTTCTCGATCTGCTCGAGCGCCTCGGCTACAACTTCTTTACCGGCGTTCCCTGTTCGCTGTTCACGGGCGTGACGCGCATCCTCGACGCCGAGCCGCGATACGGGTATCTGAGCGCCGTCCGTGAGGACTCGGCGATGGGGATTGCCGCCGGCGCTTATTTCGGCGGCCGTCAGCCGGTCGTGTTCATGCAGAACAGCGGCTTCGGCGTCAGCATCAACGCCCTGGTCTCACTCCATCAGATCTACGAGATTCCGGCGCTGCTCGTCGTGAGCTGGCGAGGGCAGGGCGGCCAGGATGCGCCGGAGCATCTGGTGATGGGGGCGGTCATGGAGGAGTGCCTGCGCCTCTTTCAGGTGCCGTTCGCGGTCTTCGAGCCGTCGACGCTCGAGCGCGACCTCGGCGGGCTGACGCGCACGATGCGCGAGACCCGCAAACCGGTCGCGCTCGTCGTGCCCAAAGGGATGCTGCAGTGAAGCGCGCGGCGACCGTTGACCGCGTGGCCGATGCGCTTGAGCCCGGGTGGCTGGTCGTCGCGTGCAACGGCATGATCGGGCGGGAACTGTACACGCAGGCCGACGCGCCCACGCGCTTCTACATGATCGGCTCGATGGGGCTCGCGTCGTCGATCGGCCTGGGCCTGGCGCTCGTGCAGCCATCGAAGACGGTGGTCGTCTTCGACGGTGACGGCAACGTCCTGATGAACATGGGCACGCTCGGGAGCGTGGCGGCGGCCGGCGTGACGAATTTCTATCACGTCGTGTTCGACAACGCGGCGCACGGATCGACGGGCGACCAGCGCACCATCTCGGACAGCGTACCGCTGGAGGAGGTCGCCCGGGCCGCCGGTTATCGCCGCGCCCTCCGCGTGAAGGGGTCCGAAGGGCTCGATGCGGCACTCGCGACGTTTTTTGTGGACCCGGGGCCGGCCATGCTGCTGGTCGAGGTCGAACGCGGCAATCAGCCTGGCATCGGCCGCGTGGAGCCGGAGCCGCCCGAGCTGACGGCGAGATTTCGAAGCGCGGCAATGAAGTCCGGCTGAAGCCGGACACTACGACATTACTGTGATCCCGACGTGACGTCGACGTAACCGATGTACGTGACGTACGTGACGTACGTAGTGTCCGGCTTTAGCCGGACCGTGAACGAGAGACGTACGTAGTGTCCGGCTTTAGCCGGACCGTGAACGAGATGCGAACAGTTCTCCTCAACCCCGGTCCCGTGAACGTCAGCGCGCGCGTGCGCGAGGCGTTGAACGGGCCCGACCTGTGCCATCGCGAGCCGGAGTACTTCGATCTGCAGGACGCCATCCGCTCCCGACTGCTGCAGGTCTTCGACGCTCCGGCCGACGAGTACACGTCAATCGTGCTGACCGGCAGCGGCACGGCCATGGTCGAGGCCATGATCGGCTCGGGCGTCTCTGCGAACGGACGTCTGTTGGTCGTGCAGAACGGCGTGTACGGCGAGCGGATTGCGGCGATGGCGAGGCTCCACCTCATCCCGCACGACGTCATCGAGTGTGGATGGACCGAGCATCCCTCGCTCGATGCGATCGCCTCTCGGCTGCGTGACGGCCGGTACGAAGCGCTGGCAATGGTCCACCACGAAACGACCACCGGACTCATGAACGATCTGCCCGCTGTCGCCTCGTTGTGCCAGCGCGATGGCGTGAGGGTGCTGGTGGACGCTGTGAGCGCGCTGGGCGGCGAGCCGTTTAGTTTTCGTGATTGGCAGCCCGACGCCGTCGCCTGTACCGCCAACAAGTGCGTACAGGGGTTGCCCGGGCTGTCGTTCGCGATCGTCCGCCGCGACTTTGCGCGCGCCATGACCGGGTTTCCGGAGCGCAGCCTCTATCTGCACCTGCCGCGGCACCATAGTGAGCAGGAGCGCCGATCGACGCCGTTTACGCCGGCCGTCCAGATCGGCTACGCCTTGCGCGCGGCGCTCGACGAGCTCGCCGAGGAAACCGTCGCCGGACGCATCGCGCGCTACGGCCGCGCGTCGGCGATCGTGCGCGAGGGGCTCGTCGCGCTCGGCTTCAACCTCTTGCTGCCGCCTTCGCTCCGGTCGACCACCATGACGGCGGTCCGGCTGCCGCGCGAGATGAGCTACGGCGATCTGCACGACGCGCTCCGGCGGGAGGGCTTCGTGATCTACGCCGGGCAGGGTCCGCTCGCTGCCACGCTTTTCCGCGTGGCGACGATGGGCGACGTGGCGGAGGGTGACTACCGCCGCTTCGTGCGGGTGCTGGGGATGTCCGTTGCCCGCGCCTGATAAAGTGAGAACTGAGAACTTAGAACTGCGAAGGACTGACATAGAGCGTGACGGTGGAGCCTACTTCTAAGTTCTCACTTCTGACTTCTGAGTTCCCCAATCGTCCCCGGCACGCCATCATCCTGGCGGCTGGTATGGGCACCAGGCTGCGGTCCGTCGTGACCGGCATGCCGAAAGGCCTGATCGAGATGGAAGGCGAGACGTTGGTGGGCCGGTCCGTCCGATTGCTTCGGGACGCTGGGATGGAGCAGGTCACGATCGTCGCCGGGTACGGGGCAGAGCAGTATCAGAGATTCGCGATCGGCCGCTCGGGAGTCCGCGTGGTCCTCAACGACGCCTACGCGACCACCGGCAGCATGGCGTCGCTTGCCGTCGCGCTTGAAAGAATCGATGAAGACGTCCTCGTCCTTGAGAGCGATATCGTGTACGAGCGGCGCGCCCTCCCCTCGCTCATCGACCAGCCGGCGGCCGATGCGACGCTTGTGTCGGGTCCGACCGGCGCGGGCGACGAGGGGTGGGTATGGGCCGTCGATGGCCGGCTGCGCGCGATGAGCAAGCGCGCCGGCGACCTGCCGGGCGTGACCGGTGAGTTCGTCGGGATCACGCGTCTCTCGGTGGCGGCCGCGGCGTCGATGACGCGGACGTTCAGGGATTTCGTCGATCGGCTCGGGCACGCTCAGATGGACTACGAAACTGGCGCGCTCGTGGAGATCGCCGACGAGCGTCCCATTGCGGCCACCCTTGTCGCGGATCTGCACTGGGGCGAGGTCGACGACGAGCGTCACTTCGAACGCGTCGCGCGCACGGTGTTGCCCGCGATCGACCGATAGGTACGGGTACTGGCGGCTGCTGGACAGCGTCCCCTGCGGCGGGCAAGAATGAAATTTCGTGGTATGTGTTCCGTGACGAGGAAGTCGCCGTGCCCGAGAGCCGGTGTGACGTCGGTGCTGGCACTGTGTGTGTGCCTGGCGCTGCCGCACAGTCTCTACGCCCAGACCCGATCCTCCGCGACCGGCGCCGTCGAGGGGACCGTGTCCACTCAGAGCGGAGCGATCAGTCTCCCGGGCGTGCTCGTGGTGGTCCGCGACGCCTTTGATGTCCAATTGAACGAACAGGTGACCGACGGCGAGGGCCGGTTCCGCATAGTCGATCTCACTCCAGGCACCTATCGTGTGACGGCCGCTCTCGAGGGCTTCGCGGCCAGAGTGGCGTCGGTGGTGGTCGTCGCGGGGGAGATTGCCAGAGCCAATCTCGATCTCGCAATTGCGGGGTTGGAGGAGACGGTCAACGTGATCGCGCCAGAGGCCATCGTCACTCCCGGCGAGACGATCAGCGGAGCCGAAACGATTGGCAGCAAGGAAGCCGATGTGTTCGCTCCGGGCGCCGGGCTGTCCGGCGCGCTGCGCCTTCTGATCAGCGCCATCGAGGTGCCCGGTGGAGTGAGCATCAAGGGTGGTCGTCCGACGCAAACCGGCATCCAGATTGGCCCAACTTCGGTCACTGACCCGTCGCTGGGCCTTGCGCACATGAACCTGCCCGACGACGCGATCGAGTCGGTGTCGGTGCTGCCCAATCCGTACGCCGTCGAGTACGGGCGGTTCTCGTCAGGCCTGGTGCTGATCCGGACGCGCCGCGCGGGCGACCGCTGGAAAATTCGGCTGAACAATTTGAATCCAACGTTCCGGACCGGACGCACGCAATTGCTGGTCAACATCAAGGGCATTTCCGGGTTGGACCCGCGCGTCGAAGTAGGTGGGCCGATTATCAATGGCCGGTTGTTTCTCGAGCAGACGGCCCAATACAAGTACAGCTCCGATGAAGTCCCGAGTCTCCCGGAGGATCAACGGCGCACCACGAACTGGCTGAGTTCCTTCACCCGCCTCGACGCCGTTCTCTCGCCGCAGCATTCGCTCATTGTCACCGGTGGTCTATTTCCGGCGAAGGCGACCTATGCGTCGCTCGGCACGTTCATTCCACCGGAGGCCACCTTCGACGTTCACGATCGTGTGAATCACCTTGCGGTCACCGAGCGGGCGGTATGGAGCGAGGCCCTCATCGCAGAGTCGACCTTTCAAATCGACCAATTCAACACGCGGGTGTCCGGGCAGGGTGCCGCGCAGATGGAAGTCTGGCCGGACACGACGCTCGGCAATTTCTTCAACACGGGACGACGCACGCCGTCGGTGTTCCAGTGGATCGAAGCGTTCTCAGGGTCGCGCAATGGATCCGGTGGGCTCCATCTCTACAAGTTCGGCGTTGACGTCATGCGGAGCCACTACCAGGGGACGAGCGACAGCCGTCCGGTGCTCATCAGGCGCGCGGATGGCACGCTGTCGCGGCGTGTGATCTTCAGTGGACCGACCACGCAGGACGTGCGCAGTACTGACGTGGCGCTCTTCGCGCAGGATCGCTTCCAGCCGACCAACCGCTGGTTTGTCGAGTACGGCGCGCGCGTCGATCGGGACGGCATCCTCGATCGCTGGAACTTCACCCCGCGCGTGGGCGCCGCCGTGCTACTCAATGCATCCGGCACGTCGGTCGTCCGCGGTGGGTTCGGCCTGTTCTACGAGCGCACGCCTTCGGCGGCCGGCGCCTTCAACCAGTTCGAGGAGAAGACCGAGACCCGATTCGACGCATCTGGCGCACAGCTCGGTCCTCCGGTGCGCTTCGCGCATGTGACGGCGCCGGATCTGTCTACGGCGCGCAGCACCACATGGGATGTTGCCTACGACTATCGTCTGAACCCCCAGTGGTCGTTCCGCGCGAGCGCGATCAATCGCCGTGGGAGTCACGAGCTGATCGTCGATCCACAGGTGCTCGATCCCGCAGCGGGCACCGGCCGGCTGCTGCTCGGCAGCACGGGCGAGAGCCATTATCGCGATCTGGAGGTGGGGGTTCACTTCTCGCGCCTCCCGGCATTGGATGTCGACATGTCGTATGTCCTCTCGGACGGCCGAGGCGAATTCAACCCCTTCGCGAACTTCTTCGGCGTCCCAATCGCGTCAGTCATCGATCCGAATGCGTCCGGACCCGCGGATATCCCGCACAGGTTACTGGGACGTGGACGCTTCATGCCGACGCCGCGCTGGCTGCTGCTCGGTGTGGTGGAGTGGCGCACGGGGTCTCCGTACTCGGTCTTCAACGACTCGCTCGACTTCGTGGGCCCGCGCAACGAGGAGCGACTGCCCATCTATTTCCGTGTCGATCTGGGCGTTGAGCGCCGCTTCCGGATTGGGAAGTTTCAGCCCTGGATCGGCGTCCGCGCCAGTAACCTGCTGGACGCATCGCTGCCGGCCGAGGTCCAGGCGAACCTCGGATCGCCAAATGTCGGGAAGACCTACCCTTCGGACTACCGACAGCTTCGGCTGCAGCTGCGATTCGAGCGCTGAGAGATGCCGCGCGCGCTTTATCGAGGCTTCCTTGTCTCCGTACTGACGTGAAGATGCATCGACCTTTCTTTCTTGCACTTGTCGGCGTGGCATTGTTGGCGGTGCGTGTGGGCGCGCAGGCCCCGCCGCCGACGATCGACGCACTCGAGCGTGCGGTCGCAGCAGATCCCGAGAATCTGCGGCTTGCCGCCGACTACCGGCAGCAGGTCATTGCCAGCGGGCGCTTCGATCGATCGATTGATTTTCTCGAGAAGCTGGCCGATCGGCGGGGCAGCGGGCCGAACGTCAAGATCAGCCTCGCGCTGGCCTGTGTGGACAAGGTGCCAACCTCCAGCGACTGGAGCCGCCTCTTTCTCGGGCGGGACGCCGTCGGTGCGCTCGATAAGGCCATCAAGCAGCGCCCGAGCGTGCTCGCGTACTACATCCGCGGCCTCATCCACCTCTTCTACAACAACGCCATCTTCAAGCGCATCCCGCGCGGTCTCGAAGATCTGCGGAAGGCGCTGGCGCTTGCCACCGACGACACACCGCCGGCGCTCATCGCGCGCACCTATGTCTCGCTCGGGGACGGACAGTGGCGGCTCGAGGAGAAGCAGAAAGCGCGCGAGGCATGGCAGGCCGGCGCCGCACAGTTCCCGTCCTATCCGGCGCTCCAGATCCGGCTCTCGGCCGACGAGGGGCAGGTGCGCAGCGCTGTCAGCGCCGCTCTGTATACCGGTAACCGGGTCGATACGAGCTTGCGAGATATCTTTCCTTGACGCCTCGAATGCGCTCCAGCCAGTAGTCGTTGGAGAGCTTGCGCCGCATCTGGTCGGTGAACCGGCCCTCGATCTCCGCTTTCCACCGGCGCAGGTTCTCGGTCGTCACCTCATGGAACGACTGCACCACAACGACCGGAAAGCCCTCCTGACGGTAGAGGGCGTCAAGCGGTGACGTCTTCACGATGGGAATCGTGTCGAGAAACAGGCACTCCCACGTCCGGAAGCAGTCGAGCCCTTTGCCGCGGGGCGAGACCTCGAAGGCGAACTCGTCGTGGATCCGCCAGTATTCGGCCTGCTTCAGCCGCTTCTCGACAAAGTAGCAATCCCGCTGCGCACGGAGCGCGTGTGAGGCCTCCACGCGATCGGGAATCGTGTCGGCGTTGGTGATGAACTGTTGATTCCGATGAAAGGTACAGAGCACGCGTGGGGGCTTGTCGCGAATCGGGCGCACGGTCCGCTTCACAGCCTGCAGCAGCGCCTGATCGCCCATGCCATTTCGGCTCAGGGTGCGGTCGAATGGAATCTTGCCCAGGGCCATCATGAGGAGGAAGCCCAGTCGCTTCTCGAGCTTGGTGAAAATCGGATTGTCGACACCGATGGGAATCCGCGTCAGCTTCGGGTGGTCTTCCGCCCAATCGCAGTGCTGGGCGAACCAATGAATGATGCGGTCGTCGTCGAGCAGATGAGCGAACCGGCGGACCGGGCTGGTGGCTGAATCCCCGGTCACGAGCACGACGGGTCCGGCCGTCCGGGGCAGGATGAGTCGCACGAACTTCTCGATGTGATCGGTCTTCACATGGACGATGTCGCCGGCCGCGATCTCCGGCGCGATCTCGACCAGCATGTCGATGGGAATCTGCCGGCGTTGGGGGTGCTCCATGTTGGCGCCGTAGTCGATGACGACGTCGGATCCCTCGCGCAGGCCCTGGCTGTGCACCAGGTGAACCGGCAAGGATGGGTCGCACTGACACTTTCGACCGCGGATGGACGACTTGCCTCGGAGGAAGGCCCGAGCGCGCGTGGTGGCCCCGCGGTCGAAGGCGGCGCGAAGCACGCGCTGGAGGACGCGTTCGGCGCTGTAGGTGAGCTCCTTGAGCCGGCGGCGACGCCGCCAGCGGATGATCGCGCGATCGAGCGTCTTGTAAACGGCGAACCATGCCCGGACGAGTGGATCGAGGACGGTGGGCACGTACGGCGCCACGAAATTACGGGTCGAGATCCACCTCGCTGGGCGGAGCGAGCTGACGTCCACTTCGTCGTCGGTGAGAACGAGACCGCGCTCGCGCGCAAACTTGTACAGCAAAATCGTGAGCAGCGCCTGGTCGTAGCGATGGCCGGCGCGGTTGGCGCCAGAAGGAGCGATCAACTCCGGGTTGAGCGCTGCGTCGCGCCAGCAGGCCACGAGATCGCGGACGTCGGGCTTGGCGGGATCGAGTCCGACGACCCCCGCCGCCCGGCAGCGCTTCGAGCGATCGTCGTTTGGCACCTGCATCAGCTCGAGCGTGCGCGCGTGGCACCAGCGCGCGAGCGGCGACTGGCCGCAAAGCGCCAGGACGCCGTGTTGCACGGTCCACGCACAGAGCGGGGCCAGCGAGCCGCGAATGATGGTCGCGGCATCGAGCCAGACGATCGGACCGCTGGCCGGGGTCATGAGCTCGTCGAGAACGATCGGCTTCCACGCGCAGGCGGCAAGCTGCCGAACGTGAGCCGGATGGCGATCGAAGGGAAACGGGCGGATGGTGCACCACGGAAATCGAGTCTTGAAACCACGGCGGTCGGCGTCGATCATTCCCAGGTCGAAGACGACAAACGCGTACTCGGACGACGCACCGTGGCGCTCGGCGCTCCTGAGCAGCTGCCAGAGCGAGCGGGCGTAACGATGATCAGCTGCCGAAACAACGGTGCCTTTCGTGACGATACCCTCCGGACTTGAGGTATTCTACCGCCGCCCTTCAATATGCAGGGATCCGGGTTGAGGGTCGCCGTCGTACTTGATGCGAACGGCGTCCCCGAATGGCATCGCAGTGTCGCCGAGAGCGTTCGTGCGCTCGAGGGCGTGGTGCTCACAGCGGTCATCGCCGCCGAAAGTCAGGCTGCGCGGCCGCGCGTCGAGCCCTCACACGCCGCCCTGCGACGGATGGCCATCGATGACGTCGTTCCTGATGTGCCTCGTATCCGGTACGCGACGAGCATCGCTCGCGGAACGAGCTTCGATGTCTTGATCGACTTGGCCGGCGTCGACCTCGACTGTCATCCGCCGTACGGCGTGTGGCGGTACGGCTTCGGCGACGGCCGTCCGTTTGCGAACGGAGCGTCGGGGACCGTGGTTCGTCTGTACCGGCTCACCGCCGACCCCGAGCGCGCGGTGGTCCTCGGCGATGGCTGGTATCGGGCGCGCACGCCCGACGCATGGGGCACGCGCTCGGTGGCAGCCAGAGTGGCGCCGTGGTGCGCCCGCGCGCTCCAGCAGATCGCCGGTGGAGATGAGGAAGCCCTGGAAGTCGCGACGGGCAGCCCGCAATCGACCGCCGGGTGCCTGGACATGGAGCCGCCTGATGCGCCGCTTTCGCGAGTCGTGGCGGTGGCCGACACGCTACGTACGTGGCTGCGGCGCGAGCGATGGACGATCGGGCTCGTGGCAGCGCCCATCGAGGACATCCTCGCGAGCGGCGCTCTCCCCGAGCCGATCTGGCTCCGCGATCAGCCCCCCGATCGGTTCTACGCGGATCCGTTTCCGGTCGCGTGCTGTGGAGACGCAGTGCGTGTGCTGGTCGAGGACTATCGCTACCATCCCAAACGAAAGGGCCTGAGCGAACTCGAGATAGGCCGCGACGGCAGGCTGCGACGGGCGGTCGATCAGGAGACGCTGCCGCCACGCGCATCGTACCCGTTTCTCCTCCGGCGTGACGGCGAGCTCATCTGCATCCCGGAGACCTCCAGTGCGGACGCGGCCATGGCGTTCGCGCGCGATGGCGCGACCGGCAAATGGTCGGCCCTGGGGGATCTCGTTCGCGGGTTCCGCGTCATCGATCCGACGTTGGTCGAGTGGAACGGCCGATGGTGGCTATTTTGCACGAAACAAGGCGACGAGGATCAGACGGAGTTGTACCTGTTTTGTGCCCCTTCGTGGGACGGTCCCTGGAACCCGCATCCGCTCAATCCCGTGAAATCGGATACGCGTTCGTCCCGTCCTGCCGGTCAATGTTTCGAGACAGGTGGCGTTCTGTACCGGCCTGCGCAGAACTGCGCGCGGCGGTACGGCGCCGGCATCACCATCAACCGGATTGTCGAGCTGACACCGCGGCGGTTCCGTGAAGAGCCGGTGCTCTCGCTTCTCCCGTCCCCTTCGTCACCCTGGCCCGACGGCCTGCACACCATCAACTCGCTCGACGACGTGACCGTCGTCGACGGCCTGCGCGTCGAGCGGCGGTGGTAGAGCCGGTTTCAGGCGGACTCGCCGTAGCCTTGGCGATGGACGGCCACATCATCGGCCACGCGGTGCTCGTCGGGCTGTTTGCCCGACCTCAGTAGCTCTTATTGGATCGCTACTCGAATCTTGAGGGGCTGCTCGAGTGTCGCCTCGACCGCGGTCCCCACCGGAAGGCTCACCTCCTCGCCTCGCGTGGCCAGCACGGCGCCAGTTCCCGCACCCGCGCCCACAGCGGTGCCGATCGCCGCACCTTTTTTTCCGCCGGCGATGGCGCCGATGAGGGCGCCGGCGCCCGCACCGATGCCGATCTTGGTGGCATCCTCGCCTTTGGTGGCCTCGGCCTCTCGCGTAATCCGGGTCGACGCGATCGTGTAGGTCTCTTGTCCCGAGCGCAGTCGATCGAAGCCGAACGACAGCGTGGCGCGCCCCTTGACCCGTCCGGACTGCTGGGCGTCGAACACGGTACCGGTCGCCTCGGCGCCCGCGGGGAGGGCTGTCGTGCCATTGATCACGACAGCGGTCGCCAGCTTGGCGCGCACGACGTCTTCGACCTTGCTGGCATCTGACGAGACGGCTGTATCGAGGGTCAGGCTGAGCGTGGTGCCCGCCGGTATGGTGACCTCACGGAATCGAGGCTGTCGCGGAGCGGGGGCCGCGCTATTCGCGGCGGGCGCGCTCGCTTTGGGAGCTTCCGCATTGGGCGATTCGGCCGGCGGTGCGGCGGGTTCCGAACAAGCCGTGGTGAGCGTCAGCAGGCATACGGCACGAATCAGTCGCTTCTTCATGTGAATCACCTCGGATGAGTGCGCCCGGTCTCGCAGATTCAAGCTGGGGACTGTCAGGTTATATCGGCGACGAGGGCGATGTCCAGCTTTCGAGCAGACCTGCGCTAAGATCCGTTCCGCATGACCGACACCGACAGCCCGCAGCGCGCCAACATCGGTTGGAACGTGCTTGACGAGTGGGGGATCGGTGCCCTGGCGATCGTCGCAGCGGGGATGATGGCGTATGCGGCGATCGTGCTTTCGTACCTCGACTATGTACCCCTTTGGGACGGTCGCATCTATGCGGATTGCGTACTCGACGCGGCCGAGCGCCTGAGTTTCGGGGCGCTTGGCTGCGCCGGCCACAATTCGCAGGCCTACATTCTCCCGCTCGCGTTGGCGGCGCGGTTTGCACCAGCCGCCCCTGGCAGCATCGTCCCTCTTGTGGTGACGAACGTCGTGCTGGGGCTGATG
>MELA01000017.1:0-4021 GCA_001767495.1 Acidobacteria bacterium RIFCSPLOWO2_12_FULL_65_11
CTGCGCGAGCTGATCGGCCAGCTCGCCCTGGCCGAAGGGCGCAAAGTGGTGGTGTTCAGCCAGTGGCGGCGGATGCTCCGGCTCGCGCACTGGGCGACGCGCCACCAGCTCGCGCGCGAGGGCGTCACTCCGGCGTTCTTCACCGGCGAAGAGGGCCAGAAGCGGCGCACGCAGAACCTCGTGGACTTCCACGACGACCCCGCCTGCCGCGTGCTCTTCGCGACAGATGCCGGCGGCGTCGGCCTCAACCTGCAACGAGCCGCGAGCGCCTGCATCAACATCGAGCTTCCCTGGAACCCCGCAGTGCTCGAGCAGCGAATCGGGCGGATCCACCGCCTCGGACAGCGCCGCCCGATTGACGTCTACAACCTGGTGAGCGAGCCCGGGATCGAGTCGCGGATCGCGGATCTCGTCGGGTCCAAGAAGGCGTTCTTTACCGGACTGTTCGATGGGACGACCGACGAGGTGGCCTTCGAGCGTTCCGGAAGCTTTCTCTCCCGTATCGAGCGCTTCGTCGCGCCGGCGATCTCGCCTGCCCGGGCCCGTACCGAGGATGCCAGCGTTCCCGGGGACGATGGCGCCGAGCGCGAGATCGAGGCGGTCGTGGCGGCGGGGGACGAATCGCGTGACGCGCCAGGCGCAGCCGCCGCGGGGCCTGAGCCGATCCCATCGAACGGTGAAATCCAGCGCCTCGTTTCCGGTCTGCGTGTGCAACACACCGCCAGCGGCGGGCTGCTCATCGAGGCGCCGCCCGAAACCGCGTCGACGCTGGCCGCGCTGTTCTCCGGGATGGCGCAGCTTCTCCGGGCCGCCGCAGCGCCGCCGGTGACGGGGGCAGATCCGGGTGGGCGGCCATGAAGATCGAGCCCTCGGGCTACGCCTCCTGCGGCGCGGGACGGGGTCAAACGTTTGACCTTGGCGTGAAAAACTCCCTGATCCTTTTGCGCGGCAAACTACTCGGATAGGTTGTGAGGCGAGGCTTTCTGTAAGAGGCTGACCAAGCGCCCTCCCCCTGCGGGGACTGCTACTTTCCGATCCATGACTATCTCTCGGACGGTGATCTTGCGCCCATATGTTTTTTCGTTGGCGTTGTTGTCTTGACGGAGCGTGGAGCCTTCCAAGGAGATTCCAGCGAAGAGCCCGCGGGAGCGAGAGTAGCTGAGGATCTCAGCGCGCAGGTAAGCGTCGGTGGCGGCCATTGCCGCGCGACCTTTGGGACCGGCTACAGCCGCCGCGTCGGCACCGAGCTTTACTTTGCTGCGCAGTAACGATTCGGCGCCCTTGGGATTCATTACCAGGAGCAGAAAATCCGTGGCCTGGCCGCCAAGCTGAAATCCGATATTGGCTCCTTCTAGGCGATACATCGCGGGCGGGCCCCAAGTCCCGGAAAAGCTCTTCCCTCCACGACATACTAGCGCTCCCCGGCCGTAGCTGCCGCCAATGCCGATGGCGAACTTCTTAACGGATGGAATAACCACGACACATTCGGCCTTGTCGATCAGCTCCTGGGGAATCCCGTCCGGAATATTCAGAATCTCCTCCAGCACTGCGGCGCCGTTGGCCAGCCGTTCTTGTTCCTCGTCGTCGGCAGACACCGGCGTGCTTGCGAGGAGGATGCTGAGCCCTGTCGCTAGAATCAGACGCATCGCTTCACCTCATTCTTCGCTTCCCATCCCACAGTGCTAGCCGGAGGGCTCTTCTCATGTCGTCGTCGACTCTAACATCAATCGCAGCCCGTTCGAGTGATCCTTAAATATCAATGACGTCCAACCAGCTTGTCGATGCAATGAATTGGTGCACCCGTTTTGTCCCTTCCGGCTATACTGCCGAGAGTGCTGGCCGTCTACCGCCGTCACCAATCGCCCCGTAAATACACCTCACGCCGTTTCAGGAACTGACGTGGGAGGACGGTGCGACCTACGCGACGAAGAACCTGGAGCGGATGCGGGCGTTCTTCCGGTTCTGCGAGCAGGCGCGGTGGATCGAACGGAATCCAGCCACCAGCGTGAAGGCGCCCAAGGCGAGAGCGGCGCCCAGCTGCCGTTTTCCGCGGACGAAATGAAGCGGATTCTGGAAGCCTCCGACCGCTATCCAGGCAATGTCGATCGGATGAAGGCGTTCGTACTGACGCGGTTGTGGCGGTTCAGAATTGCTCTAAGTTATTGAGAGTGGTGATTTCGAACGCTTCGAATCCCACCCTCTCCGCCATTCTTTTGACCGCTAACATTGGCACTTCTCGTTGAGGTAACGAATCGCTGCAGCGCGCTGACCAACTTCGGCCTCGAGCCGTTCCTGCAGGCGCTCGTGGATCTGGCGCCGCCGCCGCAGGCTCGCCAGAGCGCAGTTCGACGAGGGGAGTGAGCCAGCTCGAAGAGGAAGGCAAGAACATCGTGGCGGCGGACCGGCGGCAGCGCCCGGTGATCCTGTTTGCGTCAGTATGGGACCTGGAGTACTTCGAGCGCCACCATCCGAGCGTGGCCTTGCTCGACGAATCACCGGTCGCGCCGCCGACGAAGAAGCAGCGCCGGGCCCTAGTTCACGGCGAAGCAGTACAGCAGACCGTTGCCACCGCCAGCCATCACGTTCCTCTGGCTGCAGCCGCGCGTGCCGTGAGCGGAGTTCCAGGAGCCGCTGTTGTTGCCGATCCGGTCGTGGTGGCCGAGCTGCACGCCGGGCGCAGGCGGGGGAGGGGTCGCAGGCGCCGCGGCGCCGCGCGCGATGGGCTCCACGTCCACGTTGCTCGTGTAGTTGCTGCAGGTGTGGTCGAGCCCGTCGGTGTACGCCCGTCCGTCGGTCTGCGAACCGGTGATGATGTCGTGCTGATTCGGCATGTCGCCAACGCCGTTGATGGGCGTGCCCTTCTCGGTCAGCGAATTGGCTTTGTTGAGCCTGTTGCCCTGGCGCGCGCGCTCGATCGTGTCGCCGTGGAGTTCATCCAGATTGGCGGCGACGACCCGGCCTGCGGCATTGGCCCAGGGACCGGTGCCGATGCGGTCGCGCGCGTTGATCCCGCCTGGTCCCTGCGTGCTGAGGTACGCGCGCCAGGTCGCCGCGCCCCGGCCAGCCGCCGCCGCCAGCTGCTGGCAGTGCGCGTCGGCGCCGGCGAGGCCGCCGAAGTTGGCGCCGTCGCCCTTCGGCACACTGGTGATGAAGAAGCTCATCGGTGGTGGGGGTGCGCCTGGTCCACCGGCACGAGCCCCCTGAGCCGGCGCGGCCGGAGCCTGCGCAAACACCAGCACGGAGCACAGACCAGCGGAGACCACGATCCCCGCGAGATACCGTCCAAACTGTTTCATGACGTCCTCACCTCCGCCGGAACGATTAAAGCGCCCGGCCTCTCAAAATGTACCTGCCATCGATCGCGCAAGAGTATACCAATCCCGCCGGGGAGACACATCTGCCGGCCCTACTTGACGAGCTTCTGAGTGCGACATTTCAGAACTCAGCGGTTTCCGCGCGGCCGACCACTTGCTTGAGTCATGGCATGGCCGCGATCACGTCGTTCCGCGATCTTCTCCTCTGGCAGAAGTCGATGAGCCTCGCGGAACGCTGCTATCAAGTGTCGCGGCGCTTCCGCCGCGAGGACCAACTGGCTACCGGCACCGTCTTCCTCCGCGACGTGCGGACAGCATCGTTGAGCGCCCAGCGGCGGCGAGGTGCCCGCCCGCGCACGGTGAAGCCGTTCAGCGTCTGCTCGTAGAAGACGACCGAAGAAGTCCAGAGCTTGAATCGCTGTGCCTGCTTTGTCCCTTCCGGTTATACTGCCGAGGGCGGCGCCCACCTGCCGTTTTCCGCGGACGAAATGAAGCGGATTCTGGGCTTAGACGACTATTTGGAGGAGGAACCCGTATGCGCGTATTCCATTGCCGGAACCTTGCCGTGCTCGTGGGTGTGTGCGGAGTGATTGTCGCGTCCTTGCCCGTGGCGTCGGGACAAACGATCAAGCCGCTGCCACAACCGCCTCCCGGGGTTTCGGTCGAGCGAGGCAACTACTTCGTGACGGTGCAGGGTTGCAACGGGT
>MELA01000017.1:4082-19098 GCA_001767495.1 Acidobacteria bacterium RIFCSPLOWO2_12_FULL_65_11
GCATCGGCAGCTGGACCGAGCAGATGTTCATCAACGCCATCCGGACTGGCCGAAAGGGAGGCAGCGGCCGTCCGCTGCTCCCGCCGATGCCGTGGCGCATGTACGCCCAACTCACGGACGATGACCTGAAGTCGATCTTCATGTATCTGAAGTCCATTCCGCCGATTTCGAACCGCGTGCCCCAGTCGGTGCCGGCGCCGCCCGCTGCGAGGTAGCTCTGCGCGCTCGGCCCCGTCTACGGCGGGGTGAGAGATAGGATGCGCACATGATGACGCGCCGCTCACGCGCGACCGCTGCGGCCTTCGCGCTGCTGCTGCTCGCCCCATCCGCCGGGCGGGCTCAGATTGCCGTCTCGTCCAACGATCACAAGACCTCCTGGGCCAGGGGGCTCATCACGCCGGTGCCGAATCCCGCGCCGGACACCGCGACCATCATCGACATGAACGTGTTTCCGCCTCGCATCGTCGCGACGCTCGAGGTGCCCGGCGGCGTGTCCGGCCCACCGCAGGCCGTCGCAATCACACCCGACGAAGCCGTTGCGCTGGTGACATCGTCGTCGAAGCCCGATCCCACGAGTCCCGGACGCGTCGTGAACAACGACGTGCTCACGGTCATCGATCTGCAGGCGAAGCCTCCTGTCGTGATCGCCACGTTCCACACCGGCGGACAGGCCGGCGGCGTCTCGATCAACCGCGCCGGCACGCTCGCGCTCGTCGCCACCCGGACCGACGGCGGCGTCTCTGTGTTCAGCATCAGCGGGAAGCGCGTGACGCCGGTGGGCAAGGTCCCGATCTGCAGCGACGACTGCCATCCGGCGATGCCGGTCTTCACGCCCGACGGCAGGACGGCGCTCGTGACCCGGTTCAACGATCACAAGGTGGCCATCCTGTCGGTGGACGGCACGAAGGTCGAGTACACCGCGCGCGACATCTCCGCCAACCTGAAGCCGTACCCGATGGAGATGTCGCCCAAGAGCGCCGTCGCGGTCGTCTCCAACGTGGGCAACGGCCTGGTCGGCGGCGCCGACACCCTCAGCGTGCTCGACCTCACCGGCAGGCTTCCCCGCGTGGCGAGCACCGTGTCGGTACGTCCGCTGCCGGAGGGGATGTCGATCTCCCCCGACGGCAACTTCGTGGCGGCCGCGTCGATGAACGGGTCGAACTCGCCGCCCACGTCCCCCCTGTTCAACGACTACGGTGTGCTGCAGATCTTCCGGATGCGCGGGACCACGCTGACGCCGGTGACAGAGGCGCCGATCGGCCACTGGTGCGAGGGGATCGCGTGGAACCGGAAGAGCGATACCTTGCTGGTGCAGTGCGCGGAGCAGGAGCTGCAGATCTTCCGCTTCGACGGCCGCACGCTCGTGGCGTCGGGCGCGCTGAAGGTCGGTGGCGTACCGACCGGCATCCGCATCGCGCAGCCGTAATCACATGAGGAATCCCTGGGCTGTCGCAGCGGGTGTGGCTGCGCTGCTGCTGATGACCACAGAGCGGCAATCCCTGGCGATCGCCCCGTGGCTTGTTCCGCAGCCGCAGGGAGCGAGGCCGACGGCCGGAATCTTGGAAGGCACGGTCAGACTCAATCCGCCGGTGGCACCGGCCGCAACTCGCGTGGAGAACACGACGGATCCGGCCGTGTGCGGACGGCTGCACACGCTCGAGGATCTGGTGGTGTCGAGAACCGGGGGCATTGCGTCCGCGATCGTCGCCCTCGAAGACGTCCCCGACGATCGCATCCCACCGGTTGCGCCAGGACGTCTGGTGTTCGACAACCGGCAGTGCCGCTTTGTGCCGCACGTCGCGGTCCTCACGACGGGCAGCGTCATCGACCTCCTCAACAGCGATCCGACGCTTCACACGGTCCATCTGTACGGACCAGCCGAGGCCAACATCGCGCTGCCGCTCCAAGGCATGAGGATTCCCCGCACGCTCGATCGCCCCGGCTTGATCGTGGTCAAGTGCGACGTGCACGGCTGGATGCAGGCCTTCCTCCGCGTCGATGCCCATCCGTTCCACGCCGTCACCGACACGTCCGGCGGCTTCCGCATCACCGGCATTCCACCGGGCGACTACACGTTGAGCGTCTGGCACGAGAAGCTCGGCGAGCAGCGGCGTCGTGTGAGCGTGCGAGGCGGCCAGGCGGCCCGTGCAGACTTCGAGTATTCAGCGAAATGAAGGACGCATCTCGCTTAAGGAGCAGGTCATGGTCAAGACACTGATCGGTGTCGGTTCGGTGGTGGGTTTTTTGGCACTCCTGGTGTCGGTCGCGCAGGCGCCGCTGGCGCAGCAGGTCACGCCGCGGCAGCAGCCGGGCGCCGAGATCACTCTCTACGCACCCGAGCAGCACGACCTCTACGACGGCCGCTTCATCCTGTCGGCCGGGCGCGTGTATATGGTCGGGGGCCTCAACGACCAGCCCGGCTGGAACCATATGGGGAACGATGCCGCCGCCGCGCGCGCGGTCGAGGGCGCGGTTGACGTCGACGTGAACGAACGGCAGAACACCGGACGTTTTTCGGCGAGCTTGAGGATCCCGGAAGGCAATCTCGTCATGCAGATCGATCGGTTCAATCAGTTCAATCCGTGCCAGGACGGCGGCATCGCCGCCTTCATCTACGAGCATGGGGATTCAGGGTGCGGCGACACCAATTGGCCCAAGACGTTCCTCTACGTGGCGGGCTGGGGGTTCGGAAACGCGACGCTCAACGGTCAGCCCCTGTACAACAACTACGAGATGCACTTCATGCTCACGCAGGGTATCCGCGACCGGCAGACGCTCCGCGTGAATTACCCGCTGGTGAACAAGAAGTCCGCGGCCGGTGAGGTCAACCCGGCCGCCCAGCAGCTGGACTTCTTCATCCGCAGTCCGGAGACCGAGCAGGGAAACAACCCGCCGCGGAGGGTCTTCGCGCACTTCTTCGCGATGGAAGTGACCTGGAAGTAATGGGCCTGGCCCGGTGGGCCTTCTACGGACCGACCAGCCCGAGCACGACGACTAGCGGGATGATCACCGCGATGAGCGCCTCGCCGGCGATGAGGCCCGAGGCGAGCGGCACCATGTAGAGCTCGTTCGAGCGGGCGTGGGTCCGGTGCCAGATCCGGTCGGCAACGCTCCCCAGAAACATCACGACGATCACCGAGAACGGCACGAGCATCGCGATGCCAATACCTGTCGGTGACGGAACCCATTTTGCGTGCTTCGTTTCGAGCACGGTGAGGATGACGCCGAGAATCGACCCGATCACGAGCGCCGGCAGCGCGCCGGGCGGCAGCGCGCTCAGGCCCCGCGACAGAATCTCGGCAAAGCCGGCCCACTTCCGCGAGATCGGCGAGCTGAGTCCCGGATTGGCGCCGACGATGCCGTACGTGTCGCGGAGCAGGGGATACATCCACGAGACGGCGGCCGCGCCGACCGGCGTGGCCATGAGCTGCATGATGGTCAGGTACTTCGGCGAGGATCCGATCATCTCGCCGGCCCGGTAGTCCTGCATCAGGGCTTCCGACTCGACGGCAATCGTGCCCGTCGTGCCGCTCGCCAGCATGTTGGCGGCGATATGGCCGGGCGCCAGGACGCCGAAGACGCCTTGCATCAGGTTCGACATGGCGCTAATCGGCCCCCAGTTGGTCTCGCCCAGCACGCGGAGACCGACGAGCATCAGCGGCAGCGACAGCAGAATCGCGACGATCGTCATCCACACGTCGAGACCGAGGCTGACCTTCTGGATGATGACGAGGGCGACACCTGTGACGGCCACGCCCGCACCGACCCACTTCAGCGGAAAATCATGCGCGCCGACGTTGGCCGTTGCCAGGTTGCGGAACGTCGTGACGAGGATCGACCAGCGCAGGAAGAGCGCGGCAAGGCCGCCGGCGACCAGCATGCCGGTTGCCGGCCACATGACCCAGAAGAGGACGTCGTTGCGGACGAAGGTCGGTGCGAGAACGCCGTACCGGAGCAGTGCGTACGGCGCGACGATCCAGCCGAGAACGGTGCCGAGCAGCATGCTCGCGTTGATCCGAAATCCCACGATCATGCCCGACCCGGCCGCCAGCAGGCTCCAGTTGACCCCCACGCCCGCCGTCGCCATGACCGCGGTCCCCACGACCATGACGGATGGGAACCACCGGAGGACGAGCGCATCCTCGGTCATCAGCATCACGGCCGCCGAGGCGATCGCGCCCAGGCCGAGCGCCACCGCCGCCTGCCGCGCCTCGGATCCGTGGCCGTCGAGCACGATAAGGGTTTCTCCGGCCGCCACGCCGTCGGGATACGGGAGCTTCTCGTCCACGATGAAGTGCTGGCGCATCGGCACCGCCAGCAGCACGCCGAGCAGGCCCGCCGCGGTCAGCCACGCGAAGGACTGAAGAGGCGTCAACGTCTGGCTGAACGAGACGGTCGGGCTGGCGGCGAGCATGTCGAAGGCGGCGAGCAGCACGCACATGAAGGCGGTTTGCGCGCCGGCGGTGCCGGCCGTCTGGACGATGTTGTTCTCCCACCGGTTGTAGTTTGTGAAGACGATGCCGAGCGCGAGGTAGCCGAGGAATGCGGCGACGACGGAGACATTCGGTCCGAAGCCCAGTTTGAGGACGATGTACGGATACGACGCCCCCATCACGGCTGCGACGGCCAGACCACAAAGAATGGCGCGGAGGGAGAACTCGTGCAGTCCGGCTGGCTTCACAACGGCCGGCGGCCGAAGGTGAGGTGGGATGATGGGCGACGCGGCTTCCGCGGTGGCGCGCTGCATCTGCCGCGCACCTTACTCCTTCATGGCTGGGTGTGTCGAGATGTGACAAGACCGTGGCTTCGATGGCCAGTCGCTGCTAGCGGCAGTTGCCGGGCAAGGTCCTTCGATATTGCCCCAGTTTTTTCTCCCTCCCGCGAGTCCTTCGCGCCTGGACATGCGTCTAAGTACGCGTCAGGAGGAGGGGTCTCATGGCCAAGCGAACAGCCACATCGGGCATTGTATGCCCCCGCTGCGGGGCGCCAAGCGCCAAGGTCATCGGCCGGTCCGATTCTCTGCCGGTCGTGTATTTGAAGTGCGACGACTGCGGGCGACCGTCGATATCTCCCGAGTAGAACAGGCTCAAGGCTCAGGGCGTTGCTCTCGACCGCCGACGGACCTACTTCTTTTCAATCGTCACCGACTGAATCGTAATCGGCTTGAGCGGACGGTCGCCGGGCTTGCTGGTGGCCGTCCGGCCGATCTGCCCGACGACTTCCATCCCCGCCGTGATCTCGCCGAAGACGCTGTGCTTGTTGTCGAGCCACGGCGTCGGCACCAGCGTGATGAAGAACTGACCGCCGTTGGTGTTTGGGCCGCTGTTCGCCATTGAGAGGATCCCCGGCTTGCTGTGTCGCAGCTTGGCATGGAACTCATCGGCGAACTTGTAGCCGGGCCCGCCGGTGCCCTGGCCGAGCGGATCGCCGCCCTGGATCATGAACTCGGCGATGACGCGGTGGAAGATGGTGCCGTGGTAATAGGGCTGCTTCGCCTTGCGGCCGGTGCGCGGGTCGGTCCACTCCTTGCTGCCTTCGGCCAGCCCGACGAAATTGGCCACCGTGTTGGGCGTCTCGGCGTCAAACAGCCGGGCCGTGAAGTTGCCCTCGCTCGTCGTGAAATGCGCGTACAACATTGATATGCTCTCTGTTCGTCTATGGAGCCGAATCCCGAATCCCGAATCCCGAATCCCTGAAGTGATGCCATCATACCGTTACCTCCACCTCGACGTTTTCACCGACCGCCTCTTTGGCGGCAACCCGCTCGCGGTGGTGCTCGACCCTCGAGGCCTCTCGACCGAGACCATGCAGGCCGTCGCGAAAGAGATGAATTTCTCGGAGACGACCTTCGTGCTGCCGCCCGAGCAGCCGGGCACCGACGTGCGCCTGCGCATCTTCACGCCGGCGGCCGAGCTCCCCTTTGCAGGTCATCCGACGATTGGTAGCGCCTTCGCCTTGGCGCACGCGGGCGTCATCGCGCACCTCCGCGACCAGTGGGTGTTCGGTCTCGGCGTCGGGCCGGTGCCAGTCTCGCTCACGTGGCGCGACGAAAGGCTGGCCTTTGCGTGGATGACCCAGCCCATCCCGACCTTTGGCGACCCCATCCCCGAGCCGGGACGGGTGGCCGCCGCACTCGGCTTGTCGGAAGCGGCGGTGGGAGGCACGGGCCTGCCGGTGCAGGTGGTCTCGTCCGGCGCGCCGTTCCTCTTTGTGCCGCTCACCACGCGCCGGGCGGTTGACTGCGCGTCGGTCGATCCCGCGGCGATCGAGGCGCTGTTCGAATGGGCGAACATCGACGCGCTCGGCGTCTTTCTCTTTTCGCCCGAGCGGGCCGGCGATCGTGCGACGGTCTACAGCCGCATGTTTGCGCCCAAGCTCGGCATTATGGAAGATCCGGCGACGGGGGGCGCCGGCGGGCCGCTCGGGTCGTATCTCGTGCGGCACAAGGTGGTGCCGCCCGAGCAGGCTGGCGGGATGCTCAACCTGCAGGGCGTGAAGATGGGTCGGCCCAGCCACATTCACATCTCGATTGGCATGGAGAAGGGCGAGTGTGCCTGCGTTCGCGTAGGAGGAGAGTCGGTCTTGGCAGGAGAGGGCACCCTCTATATCTGAAACGTCCGGCTGAAGCCGGACACTACACTTGTTCTCGCTGTATGTGTCTGCACGTGTCTGATGTGTCTGATATGTCGATATGTCTGATGTAGTGTCCGGCTTTAGCCGGACCTGAGAGGGAGACGACAATGAGGCTACGGTCAATCGCGACGATATCGATGGCCCTGCTGGTCGGCACGACCCTCCTGGCGCAGCAGCGCCAGGCGGCGGACCCGAAGGCAAAGCTGCGGAACCCGGCGGCGCTCGTGGAGAAGGCACCTGACTTGTACAAGGCGAAGTTCGACACGAGCGCCGGCATCTTCATCATCGAAGTCCACCGCGACTGGGCGCCGCTTGGCGCCGATCGGTTCTACAACCTGGTCAAGAACGGGTTCTATGACGATGTCCGGTTCTTCCGCGTGCTCGAGGGATTCATGGCCCAGTTCGGCATGAACGGCGATCCGAGTATCCACGGCGTCTGGGGTCGCTCGACCTTCAGGGACGATCCCGTCAAGGGGAGCAACAAGCGCGGGTTCGTCACGTTTGCCAAGTCGGCGGCGCCCAACTCGCGATCGACCCAGGTGTTCATCAACTTTGTCGACAACACCGGTCTCGATGCCCAGGGGTTCGCACCCTTCGGTCAGGTGGTGACAGGCATGGATGTCGTCGACAAGCTCTACAGCGGATACGGCCGCAACAACGTGCCGGACCAGGGCCGCATCGCGGCCGAAGGGAACGCCTACCTGACGGCCAGTTACGGCAAGCTCGACTACGTGAAGAAGGCCACGATAGAAAATTGACCGACCCTTTCGCCATCCTCGGGCCGCATGCCGATCGGCGCGGCACGATTGTCCGCGCGTATCATCCCGCGGTCCGGGCTATCGATCTGCGGCTGATGGCGACGGGCGAGCTTCGGTCGATGACCAAGCGGGACGCGGGTGGGCTCTATGAGGTCCGGCTCGAGGCCTTCGGTTCAGGCGACGGCGCGCCGGACTACCGGCTGCGATTCACGTTTCCCGGCGACCGCGCCGTCGAGATCGACGATCCGTATCGGTACGGCCGGGTCCTGACCGATTTCGACCTGCACCTGATCGGTGAAGGCACGCACTATCGCGCGCACGAGAAGCTGGGCGCCCATCGGGTGACGATCGGAAGTACAACCGGCGTGCACTTCGCGGTATGGGCACCCAATGCCGATCGCGTCAGCCTGGTCGGCGATCTCAATGGCTGGGACGGCCGCGTGCACCCGATGCGGCTGCTGGTGCCGGCCGGTATCTGGGAAATCTTCATCCCCGACCTCGCCGACGGCGAGAAGTACAAGTTCGAGATCCGCACCAAGACCGGCGCGCTCCTCACGAAGGCCGATCCCTTCGGGTTCGCCTTCGAGATGCCGCCGCAATCGGCGTCCGTCGTGCGCGACATCTCCGGTTACACGTGGAGCGATTCAGCCTGGATGACGGCGCGGCCCGCCCAGGGGGCCTGGCTCGACCGTCCGATGGCCATCTACGAAGTGCATCTCGGGTCGTGGGCGCGCGTGCCGGAAGAAGAAGACCGTTACCTGACCTATCGCGAGCTGGCCGGC
Source organism: Acidobacteria bacterium RIFCSPLOWO2_12_FULL_65_11 (assembly GCA_001767495.1). Taxonomy (GTDB): domain Bacteria; phylum Acidobacteriota; class Vicinamibacteria; order Vicinamibacterales; family CAVVIG01; genus 2-12-FULL-65-11. The sequence continues at coordinate 12,256 of MELA01000017.1, forward strand.
CGGCTGGTGCCCTACGTCAAAGAGATGGGCTTCACGCACATCGAGCTTTTGCCGGTCATGGAGCACCCCTTCTCCCCCTCGTGGGGGTACCAGGTACTCGGGTTCTTCGCGCCGACGAGCCGGTTCGGGCCGCCCGCGGACTTCAAGTTCTTCGTCGACGCGTGCCACCAGGCCGGGCTTGGCGTGATTCTGGACTGGGTGCCCGGGCATTTCCCGAAGGACGCCCACGGGCTCGCCCAGTTCGACGGCACGGCACTCTTCGAGCACGTCGATCGGCGGCAGGGCGAGCACCAGGACTGGGGCACGCTCATCTTCAATTACAGCCGGCACGAGGTCAGGAATTTCCTGCTGTCGAACGCGCTCTTCTGGCTCGAGGAGTACCACGTGGACGGCCTGCGCGTCGATGCGGTGGCCTCGATGTTGTACCTCGACTACTCACGCCGCGAGGGCGAGTGGATCCCCAATGCCTTCGGCGGACGCGAGAACCTCGACGCGATCGCCTTTCTCCAGCAGCTCAACAGCCTGACCCACGGCGAGCATCCGGGCACCATCACCGCGGCCGAGGAGTCGACGGCGTGGCCCGGCGTGAGCCGGCCGGTACACCTGGGCGGCCTGGGCTTCACGTACAAATGGAACATGGGGTGGATGCACGACATCCTGCAGTACGTGGGCGAAGACCCGGTGCACAGGCGCTGGCATCACAACCTCGTGACGTTCTCGATGCTCTATGCGTTCACCGAGAACTTCGTGCTGCCGTTCTCGCACGACGAAGTGGTGTACGGCAAACGGGCGCTCGTCGACAAGCCGCCGGGAGACGCGTGGCAGAAGTACGCGACGCTCCGCACGCTCTACGGCTACCTGTACGCGCATCCGGGCAAGAAGCTGCTGTTCATGGGCGGCGAGTTCGGCCAGTGGCGCGAGTGGCATCACGATCGCAGCCTCGACTGGCATCTGCTCGACGATCCGTCGCACGCCTCACTCCGGCGCTACGTCCAGGACTTGAACCGGCACTACCAGGCCGAGCCGGCCCTGCACGAGCGTGATTTCGACGCCGACGGCTTCCGCTGGATCGAGTGCAACGACAACGAGAACAGCGTCGTGTCGCTCGTGCGCTACGCGCGCGACCGCCGCCACTTCATCGTCATCGTCTGCAACTTCACGCCCGTGTCTCGCGCCGACTACCGCGTGGGCGTCCCGGAAGCCGGGTGGTATGCGGAGCTCGTCAACAGCGACGCGTCGTTCTACGGCGGCGGCGACGTTGGCAACCTCGGCGGCGCGACCACCGAGCCGGTCGCGGCGCACGGTTTCGGGCAGTCGCTGCGCCTCATCGTCCCGCCCCTCGGCTGTCTCTTCTTGAAGCGGCGGCAAACTTAGCGCTCACGCCTGTCCATCAGGAAGTCACGAAGAACACGAAGCACACGAAGAACTATTGGGCTTTCGTGTACCTTCGTGTCCATCGTGTCTTCGTGATTAACTGTCGGCTCTAATCAGCCATGTCATTGCGAAATTCGAGAGGCATGGCGGTCGCGCTGGTCACCCTGGCGACGTTCACCGATCTCGTCGCGTACTCGGTCTGCGTGCCGGTGCTGCCGGATCTCGCGCGGCGGCTGGGCGCCAGTGCGACCACCATCGGGCTGCTGTTTGCCTCGTTCGGTGCCACGCTGGTCGCGGTTGGCGTGCCGATGGGCGTCGTGTCGGACCGCGTGGGACGCAGGCTCCTGCTCGTCGCCGGCATGCTGACGCTCGCCGGCTCGACGGCGGTGTTTGCAGCGGCCGACACGCTCGCCTGGCTGTTCGCGGCCCGCATGATCCAGGGCGCGGCCGACGGCGCGACCTGGGTCGTCGGCCTCGCACTTGTCGCCGATCTTTACGGCCCTGAGGACCGCGGTCGCGTCATGGGGTACGTGATGTCGGGTACGAGCGTCGGTATCATTCTGGGTCCTTCAATTGGCGGCTGGCTGTATCAAGCTGGTGGCGTGGCGCTGCCGTTTCTGTTCACCTCGGCGCTGTCGCTCGTCTGTGCGGTCGGCTTTGCGTTGATGCAGCCACCGGCTCGGGTCGCTGCCCGGGGTTCTCGTGGGTCGATTCGCGCGGTCGCGCGCGTGCCGGCGGTCGCGCTGTGCGTGGCGACGGTGATTGTCATTAGCGCCACCATCGCCATGCTCGAGCCGGCCCTGCCGCTGTTTTTCGACGACTCGCTGGGCCTGGGTCCGGCCGACATCGGCCTGCTGTTCGGCATGGCGGCCGTCGCGAGTGCGGTGATGCCGTTTGTCTACGGCCCGATGACCGATCGCTGGGGCGGCCGCCGGCTGACGCTGATCGGACTTGCGCTGACGGCGGCGTGGATGCCGATGATGGCGACGGCGACGGGCTTTCGAACCGCGCTGGCGATCATCGTCGTGCAGTGGATGGCCATCGCGTTGATCGTCACCCCGTCGCTCGCGTACATGGCCGAGGTGACGTCCGCTACCGGCGGCGACGCGTACGGCGTCGGCTACGGCCTGTACAACACGGCGTGGGGCGTGGGCCTGTTGGGCGGGCCGGCGCTCGGCGGATGGCTGTTCGAACGGCTGGGCTTCGCGACGCTGACGATCGGCTGGTCGCTCGCCGTCATCATCGTCACGCTGCTGTTGGCGAAGGTACACTCACGGTCCGGCTGAAGCCGGACACTACGTACGTCGCGCCTCGAACGTCCGGTATCGTACGTCCGGTATCGTACGTAGTGTCCGCCTTCAGGCGGACTGGGACGCTAACTTTTCGATGCGCGTCCACTCGGCGTCGGTGACCGGCATCACCGACAGTCGAGAGATCCGCACGAGGGGGAAGGTCTTGAACGCCTCGTCGGCTTTGATCTCGGCCAGGGTGACCGGCCGCGCAAGCTTTTTGACCGGCGCGAGGTCAACGACCGACTGCTTGCCGCTCGTGTCCTCGGGATCTGGATACGCGTCGCCGAGCGCTTTCGCGATGCCGACGACGGCCTTTTCGTCCCCGGTGTGATAGTAGAAGATTCGGTCGCCCTTCTTCACCGACCGCAGATGCTTCTGCGCGACAGGGTTCTTGACGCCGCTCCAGACCGTCTTCCGATCCTTGACAAACGCGTCGAAGCCGTAATGAGTCGGCTCCTCTTTGAACAGCCAATTCATCATGCACCCGCCCGGGGAGCTCGCGCATTGTACAACCGGCTGACACTCTTTCGCGTTGACGACGGTCGAGACCGACAGCTACCATAGCCGTTCCGCCGTCAGCTGGAGGTGTTCATGTCGCGTCATACGCCGGCGCTCGCTCTCGCAGTCGTTGCTCTTCTCTTCTCCCGCTCGCTGGGGGCTCAAACCCTCCAGGCGGTACCGCCACCAGACTCCGAGACCATTTCGCAGCTGGAGCAGCAAGTCCGCAACGGTTATCCGCTGCCGAGCATCGGCGTCGGCGTGACCGGTGTCAGCCTGTTTTCGCTCCTCCAAGTGACTGGCGGACTGACCGACCATTTTGCGGTCATGACCAAGTCGTCCTCCGGCCAGTTGACGATGAACAACTTCGTTCTCCGGAACAGCCGGGACGATTCGGTGCAGGTGACCATCTTCCAGCCATCGTCGCGGGCCTTCCCGATTTTCTTCGAGCTGGCCAAGCGGCAGCAGTATGCGGCCAACCTGCAGAGCGGCGTGTATTACATCGGGGCCTTGTCGCAGGATGGCGTGGTGTATTTTCGAGCCGACATCGCCAGCAGCAAACCCGGGCTGACGTCGTATCTGTACAGCCTCAGGCGCAATACGGACAGCTTCCTCGAGTGGACCACGATTCCCGAAACGGCCGTCATCGCCGCGACGACGAGCGACGACGACACGATTCAGGATGAAATCGAGAAGATACGAAGCGCCAGCTATACCGCAATGCCCCTGGCGAAGGCCGTGCCGGCGAGCCTGCACGGCGCCGCGGCGATCACCATCGAGAACGGCACGTCGTATATGCTGTCGGTGCTGCTGTCGGGCCCTGTCAGCCGCAAGGTAGATTTGGCGGCCGGCGGGGCGCAGGACATCATCCTCTCCCCGGGCAACTACGAGATCGCCGTCAGCTTCTCTCATCCGTCCGTGGTTCCGTTCTATGGCAAAGAGAACTTCGGCTCGAACATGCGTTACTCGAAGCGCTTCTACATCACCAGTAAGTAACGGGATTTGGGATTTGGGATTTGGGATTCGGGCGCGTGCCGCACTAAGCGGACGATCGCTTGTATCAAGATCCGGAGCGTAAGCGACGGCTGCGCGTGGGGGTGGGGCCCCAGCGCAAAGTAATTGATGGAGAGATGTCCGAGTGGTTGAAGGAGCACGCTTGGAAAGCGAACGGGCGCGGTAACGCCAAGCAACTCCGAAACACCGTAGCGCGCATCACGTCATGGAGCCGACTCGACGTGTCGTTAGCTGGCTGCGCGGAGCGACAACTCGAAGTGAAGCCCTTCGGCTCTCTGGAGGTGGTGGATGACCTCGAAGAGATTGCGGGCTTGAGGGTTACCGCTTGGACTGAGCATGCGCATCAAGCTCTTGGCCGGCCGTTTTGTTCGGCGACTGAGCTCCTCGAACCCAATCGTCGCGTTGATGTAGTCGCGAAGTATCGCCTTACCGGTGTCAAGATCTCCGCCGAGAAGGCATTCGACCCCTTCACGTAAAAGCTCCTTCCTATACTTGCGGTCCGACCGGAGGCGAGCCTGCACTGTTTCCTTGAACTCTCGCGTCAGAGGCATGTCATTTCTCCTGCGCCTTGCGCTTCTTGTAATCGGCCCATCGCTCGTGCGCGGCCCCGATGTCGCCATCCTGGCGCTTCTTCGTCCCGCCGCCGAGCAAAATGACGACAGTCTCGCCATCTTTACCGAAATAGACCCGATACCCAGGCCCGAAATCGATGCGGTACTCGAACACGCCGGCACCGACGCCCTTGACGTTCGAGAAGTTTCCTAGTTCCAGACGTCGGAGCGCCGTCGTCACTTTCGCAGCCGCTGCGGCGTCGAGACTGCGAAACCAAGCCGCAAACGGACTCGATCCCGCGCGGTCGAGATATTCGAGAAGGGACAACGCTCTCATGGTAACATACACGTTACCATTGTCAATGACGCATCGTCAGTCGCAAGGAGTCACAGCTAATGTCCAGCACCGTCAGGTCCGTCGCCCACGTGCGCGCCAGTGACGTTCCAGCAGCGGATCGAGGCTGACTGTCAGGTGTACAGCCTCATGAGCATCGCGCAGTCCGCCGCTGAATTGACCACGCTCTATCCAAACGATATGGAGCTAGCTTCGGCGGTCACGCGCGCCTGGAACGAGCTCCATAACGCACACATTCTGGCCAACGCGGTCTGGAACATCCGGACGAAAGGCCTTTTCGGCGTCGTAGGCTGATGGGCGGGGCGGTATACTGGTCGGGTTCGCGCGGCCGTGACGAGCAATGCCCGTAAGTGATCGCAGACCCTTAGGGGGTGTATCACAATTCCTATCACAATTTGGGTTTTGGGCTGAGCCACTCGCCCGTAAACCATTGATTCTACAAATGCGGAGAGATGTCCGAGTGGTTGAAGGAGCACGCTTGGAAAGCGTGTGTAGGGGAAACTCTACCGTGGGTTCGAATCCCACTCTCTCCGCCAGTTCTCAATGCGCGATTTCCTGAGCCGCGGTCTTCCGGGGTTTTCGGCGGTTCCCATCATCAATTCGAGTCGAGTTCCATTTCCGAGTGTCATTTCCCGGCCGCTGGCAGGATCATCGGCGCGCGGGACCCGGAGTTGTTGCAGTACATCGAGCGCGTCATCCCCAGCGGCTCGAAGATCTTCTTCTCGACGTAGTCCTCGTACGTCATCCCGCTCGCCTTCTCGATGATGAGGCCGAGGAGCCAGAAGCCGGAGTTGCTGTAGGTCTGCATCGTCCCCGTCGGGAACTGGAACGGATGGCGATTGATGACTTTGTAGACGTCATCGCGAGTGGCGGTGGGGTTCCTCATCAGCTGCATCGCGCGAAGCTCCGGCATCTCGGCGAGCTCGGAGATGCCGGATGTGTGACCGAGGAGGTGGCGCAGCGTCACCTTGTTACCGCGGGTCTCAAAGTCCGGCAGCCACTTCGTGATGTCATCGTCGAGGCTGAGCTTTCCCTGATCCCGAAGCTGCAGGATCGCAGCGGCGGTGAACTGCTTGGTGACGGAGCCGATCGGGACGATGGTGTCCACGGTCATCGGCACGTCACCCTCGACGTCGGCCTTGCCGTACGCCTTGAGGAGCACCGTGTCGTTCCCCTTGACGACGGCGGCCGTGATGCCGACGGCGCGATTCTCGAGAACGCCAGCGCCGGCAATGGAGTCCAGCCGCTGGACCAGGGTCCCGCCGGACTGCGCGGTTGCGGTAGCGGCACCAATCGAGACGAGCGCGAGAAGCAGGTAGAAAATTGCGCTGCGAGCGTGCAAGGTCATGGCCGTCTCCTGTCAGGCGATCCGTCGAGTCTCATCGGGCACCGGGCGCCGCGCATTCCTGATTCGGCCCCACCATCGACCGCAGCTGCGTCTCGTGTTGGCGCACCGCGTCACTCGCCCGCGCCGCCGACCAGTTCCAGTTGCGGATCGAGCGCTCGCCGTCCGGCGGCCAGCGCCGCAGCATGTGTCGCGCGAGCGGACACTGCACGTCGCCCGGCAGAGTCGGCAGCGCAGCGATCAGCACGGGCACCGCGTCAGCGCTGAGCGACGTCGCGTACGCGACGTCGAATCGGACGGGCGCGTCCGCAAACTCCATCCGCGCCACATTCGTGCGCGCGACGACCGCATCCGGGTTGATAACGAACAGCAGCGCGAGCGTCGCGAGGCCGGATGCCAGCGTCCCGAACGCGA
>MELA01000018.1:0-3578 GCA_001767495.1 Acidobacteria bacterium RIFCSPLOWO2_12_FULL_65_11
CTGGCAGGCGCGCGACGTGGCGCGCGAGCGATTCCCCAATCCCTGGCAGGCGCGCGACGTGGCGCGCGAGCGATTCCCCAATCCGCCAGAGGCCGCGCGGCGCGTTGTGGTGGTCAACAGGCCGGACGCCGTGCAGACAGAGGTGCGCGTCGGGCACATCGGCATCCCGCGGAACCATCCTGATTACATGGCGGTCAATCTCGCCATCCGCATTCTGGGCGGCGAGGGCAGCAACCGCCTCCACCAGGTGCTGCGGACCGATCGCGGGCTGACCTACGGCGCGCAGGCCAACATGAATGCGCTCAAGGAGAACGGCGACTTCGAGGCCGAGACCAACACGCGATCGGAGGCGACGGGCGAAGTGCTCCGGCTCACCGTGGACGAGTTCTGGCGGCTGCAGCGCGAACGAGTGTCGGAGGGCGAGCTGAACGGGGCGAAGGCGTACATGACGGGCAGCTTCCCGCTGACGATCGAGACGCCCGATTCGATCGCGCAGCAGGTGCTCGTCGCCGTGTTCTACGGGTTGCCGCTCCAGCAGCTTCAGACGTACCGCGAGCGCGTGAACGCCGTCACCCCAGCCGATATCGAGCGCGTCGCGCGCTTTTATCTCAAGCCGAGCAATGTCTCGGTCGTGCTCGTCGGCAACGCGTCGGCCTTTGCCTCCGAGCTGCGAGGCGTCGGCTTCGGCCAGTTCGAGACGGTGGATCTCGACAAGCTCGACTTGCTAAAAGCCGACTTCAAGCGCTGACCGCTCCTCACATTTATCGAACCGTCGTGTCCGGTGAGCGCGCGCCTCCTCCTGTCCTGCGGCGAGCCGTCTGGCGATCTTTACGCCGGTGCGCTCGTGCGCGCGCTCCGCGCGCTCGATCCCCAGGTGTCCGTCAGCGGGCTGGGCGGCCCGCAGTTGGCTGCAGCCGGCGGGCGATTGCTGGACGATTACCGCGGCCTGGCGGTGACCGGGTTGACCGAGGCGGTCGCTCAACTGCCGCGATCGTACGCGGCCATTCGCCGGCTGGCCGCGTTTGCGCGGACCGAGCGCCCGGATGCGCTGGTCGCCATCGATTTTCCGGACTTCAATGTCCCTCTGGCCCGCCGCGTCAAACACCTGGGCATCCCGGTCGTGTACTACGTCGGCCCGCAGATCTGGGCGTGGCGTCCTGGCCGGCTGAAGAGGATTCTCGAGATTGTCGATCGCGTCCTCGTCATCTTTCCGTTCGAGGAAGCCATCTACCGTGATGGCGGAGTGCCGGTGGAGTTTGTCGGCCATCCGCTCGTCGATCTCGTGCAGCCGTCCGGCGCTCCGGCAGAATCGTCCGGCCCGCGTCGGCAATTTCTGCCCAAGCATGGGCTGTCGCCCGACGCCCCGACCGTCGCCATCCTTCCCGGCAGCCGGCCCAACGAGGTGGCTCGCATCCTGCCGGACCTCGTGAGTGCCGGCCGTCTGATCCGCGATCGCGTCAGCTCCGCGCAGTTCGTCGTCGCGCGCGCGCCCAACCTCGACGATCGGTTGTTCGACGTGGTGAGGCAGCAGGGGATCGAGCCGGTGGCGATCGTGGAAGGCGAGGCTGACGCCGTGCTGGCGGCGAGCGACGTCGCGCTGACCGCGTCCGGGACGGCGACCGTGCAGGCGGCGCTCCACGATGTGCCGATGGTGATCGTCTACCGGCTGTCGCCGATCACGTATCAGATCGGCCGCCGGCTCGTGACCGTCGGGTCGATTGGCATGGTCAATCTGATCGCGGGGGAGCGGATCGTGCCTGAGCTGGTTCAGGATGCCTTCACGCCGGAGGCGGTGGCGCGCGAGGCCGTGTCGCTGCTGACCGACGTCGATCGTGCCGCGCGCGTCCGGGCCGGCCTGGCCCGCGTGCGGGAAAAGCTCGGTGGTCCAGGCGCCAGCCGCCGCGCGGCCGAGGCGATTCTGCGAATTGCCCGAGGTTAGCTCTTGTGAGCTTTTCGTTTCTGATGACGAGCGATCCCACCGTGGCCCCGTCGCTCACCGAGCAAGGGACCATCCTCGGGACCTTCCAGTACATGGCGCCGGAGTAGCTCGAAGGGCAGGACGCCGACGCGCGGACCGACATCTTCACGTTCGGAGCTGTGGTTTACGAGATGCTGACCGGGAAGAAGGCGTTCGAGGGCAAGAGTCAGATGAAGGTCCGGCTGAAGCCGGACACTACGACTCACACGGACGCAGAGAATAGAATGTAGTGTCCGCCTTCAGGCGGACTTTTCACCAAATCCGCGAGTAGACTGCGCTATCATACCCTTCAATATGAACCACTTGCGGCTCGTCGCGTTTGTCACGCTGCTGTGTGTGGTGCCGGGGCTGGGATCGCGGCCGATGCTGGGGGCCGGCTCGACCCTCGACATCCTGCAGGCGGAGTTGCAGCGCAACTTCCAGGTCTTGAAAAACGACCAGACGCCCGCCTATTTCATCGCCTACACCGTCACCGACCAGCGGTCGGCGCAGATCGCGGCCTCTTTCGGCGCGCTCGAGCGCAGCAGCGCGTCGCGCAGCCGGTTTGCCACCGTGGAAGTGCGCGTCGGCGATTACACGCTCGACAACACGCATCCCATCCGCGGCGACGCCCGGGCACCCGCCCCGCGCGTCAACCAGGTGATCCTGCCGCTCACAGACGACGAGCAACCGATCCGGCTGGCGCTCTGGCGCACCACCGACCGCGCCTTCAAGCAGGCCACCGAAGGCCTGACGCGCGTGAAGACCAACGTGGCCGCCAAGGTCAAAGAGGACGATCCGGCGCCGGACTTCTCTCGCGAGACTCCGCAGACCTACTCGGCGGCCCCGGTCGCCTACGCGCTCGACACGAAAGCCTGGGAGGCGCGACTGCGCCGGGTGTCGGCGCCGTTTGCCGACGACCCGCTCATCTATCGTAGCGATGTCTCGCTCTCCGTCGAATCGGTGAATCGCTATTTCACGACGAGCGAGGGGTCTCGGGTCGAGAGCGGCCAGGTGTCGTTCCGGCTGTTCCTCCAGGCGGTCACCAAGGCCGACGATGGCATGGAGCTGCCGCTCTATCAGAGCTATTTCGCCACGACACAGGAAGGGCTGCCCGACGAACGGCAGCTCCTGTCGGAAGCTCGAAGCATGATTGAGCTGCTGGCGCGGCTGCGCAAGGCGCCGCTCGTCGATCCGTACTCGGGCCCGGCCATTCTTTCTGGCCGCGCGGCGGGTGTCTTCTTCCACGAGATCTTCGGGCACCGCGTGGAAGCCAACCGCCAGCGGAGTGCCGACGACGGTCAGACATTTTCCGGCAAGGTGGGCCAGCCGATCCTGCCGTTGTTCCTGAGTGTCGTGTTCGATCCGACGCTCGCCAGGCTGGGATCGACCGAGCTGATGGGCCACTACGTGTACGACGATGAGGGTGTGAAGGGGCGGCGGGTGACCGTCGTCGACAAGGGCACGCTCAAGACGTTTCTGCTCGACCGCGCACCGATTAAGGGATTTCCGCAGAGCAACGGCCACGGCCGCGCGGAGCCCGGCGCGGTGCCCGTGTCGCGGCAGTCGAATCTGATCGTGGAATCGAGCCGGAGCATGTCGCTTGACAGCCTGACGGACA
>MELA01000018.1:3588-26916 GCA_001767495.1 Acidobacteria bacterium RIFCSPLOWO2_12_FULL_65_11
ACATGCTGAGAAGCGAGGCGCGGAAGCAGGGGAAGCCGTTCGGCCTGCTCTTCGACAACATCGAAGGCGGCTTCACGACGACCGGCCGCGGATCGCCCAACGCCTTCAACGTGCTGCCGAACGTCGTCTACCGGATTTACACCGACGAAAAGCGGGCGCCCGAGCTCGTCCGCGGCGTGGATCTCATCGGCACGCCGCTCTCCGCCTTCGCCAAGATCGTGGCCACCGGCAACAGGGCCGACGTGTTCAACGGTGTATGCGGCGCCGAGAGCGGCTGGGTGCCCGTGTCGGCTTCCTCGCCGCCCCTGCTCGTCAGCGAAGTGGAAGTGCAGAAGAAGGCGCAGTCGATGGAGGCGCTGCCGATCCTGTCGGCGCCCAGAGCGGCGAGGTAGCCCTGACATGTGCACGCGTCGGGTCGTCACCGCGGTGCTTGCGTCAGTCCTGACGCTCGTCTTCTCGCCGGCGCCGAGGCCGCAGGCCCAGGATTCGCCGATCTTCCGGGCCATGCAGGACGAGATGAGGCGTTCGATGGCCGAGCTGCGGCTGCCGGGCGAGCCGCCGCCGTACTACATCGCCTACGAAATCAGCGACACCTCGACGATGCGCGTCGTGGCCCGGCTCGGCGGGCTGGTGGACGAGACCTCCAGCCGCGGGCGGTCGCTGCGGGTCGAGGTGCGGGTCGGCGACTACGCGTTCGACAGCTCGCGGTTCATCACCCAAGACCGGGGCGCCGGTCTTGTGGCCGTGCTCGGCGACAGTACGACGGCGCTCGACGACAACTACGACGTCATGCGCCGGCAGATCTGGCTGACGACCGACGCCGCCTATAAACGCGCTGTCAGCGTGTTCGCCAAGAAGAAGGCGACGTTTCAGAACCGGGCCGGGGTCGATACGATCCCCGACTTTTCGCGTGAGAAGCCGATCGAGATGCTGCTGCCGGTTGCGCCGCCGGCCCCCGATCGCCGCGAGTGGGCCGAGCGCGTACGCCAGCTGTCGGCGGCCGCGTCGGGCGCCGGCATCGATGCGAACGAAGCGTGGGTGTCCGAGACGCGCGGCACCAGCTACTATCTGAACAGCGAAGGATTCAGGACGCTCGTGCCCTACGAGATCGCGTTCGTGCGCGTCTCGGCCGAAGGGCAGGGCGCCGACAGCATGACGGTCCGGGATCTGTTCAATCTCGTCGAGAATCGGCTCGAGGATCTGCCGGCGATGCCGCAGCTGCTCGCGCGTGCCCGCGACCTGGCGGGTCGCGTCAAGGAGCAGCTCGCCGCGCCCATCGGCGAGGAGTTTACCGGGCCGGTGCTCATCGAGGGAGAAGGCAGCGCCGAGCTCGTGCGCCAGACGCTCGTGCCGCTCATGCTGGCGCGGCGTCCCGCGGATGCCGAGGCCGGCGGACGTGGCGGCGGGGGCGGGCAGGGGCAGGTGACGCCGTTTCTCACGCGCATCGGGCTGCGCGTCCTGTCGGACGCGTTTTCGGTGAGTGATACGCCGTCGCTCAAGGAGTTTGGCGGCCGCCCGGTTCCCGGCGCCTACGCGATCGACGACGAAGCGGTGCCGGCCAAGGACGTGATGTTGGTCGATAAGGGGCGGCTCGTGACGCTGCTCACCAGCCGCACACCGCAGAGAAACCTGCCGCAGTCAAACGGTCACGGCCGTACCGGCACGGTGCAGCCGGGCGTGTTTCAGGTGAGCAGCGCGCAGGCCATTCCTGCGCCGGCCCTCAAGGTCAAGTACCTCGAGCTGCTCAAAGCCCAGGACAAGCCCTTCGGCTACATCGTGCGCTCTGTCGCCAACCCGGCCGACATCGGTACCGCCGGTGCGGGCGGCCCGCTCATTCTTCAGGCCGTGAAGGTCACGCAAGATGGTAAAGAAGAACTGGTGCGCGGCCTGCGCTTCGGCGGCATCCCGTCCACCGTCTTCAGGGACATTCTCGAGGCATCCGAGGAGCGGACGCTCTACAACTATCGCCTCAACGCCGCGACCGCGGCGTCGATCGTGACGCCCAGCCTGCTGTTCGAGGAGCTCGAGATGCAGCGGACGCGCGACATCCTGCAGAAGCCGCCCGTCGTACCGGCGCCATAGCCTGCGGCACCATGAGCCGTGGTGTTCGTCTTCAGGCGGACAGCTCGCTGTAGCGATTCCGTTTCCGGTCACGGGAGGCGTCGGCGTGCTCTCACGGCCGCTGCCGTCCGGTACGACCACTGCTCACGCTTGGTTATAGGCGCTCTAACTAAGCCAGGATCTTGTCCAGTGGAAGGTCGAGATCTGGCAGCAGGGGAGTCGTCAGGATCTCACCTCGCCGGTACTGAACAGGCGGTGCGAACGCACCGTACAGCCGTCGATGAACCTCGATGAGGTCGTTGTCAGGATCGACGACCCAGTACTCCTCAACGCCACTTCGCTCGTACACGTCGCGCTTCAGGCGCCGGTCCCGCGACCGCGTGCTGGGTGAAAGAATTTCCACTACGAGATCGGGTGCACCTTGCACATTCTGCGACGTGATGATCTGCGAGCGCCGGCTGGAGATGTAACCCAGGTCTGGCTCCAGGACGTTGAACTCGGACAGCAGGACATCGAATGGCGCGTAGAAGACCTCGCCGCCCGCGGAGTGCGTGTCCAGATAGATCTGGATTAACTTGAAGAGCCGGCCGGAGATACGCTGATGCCGCATCGACGGCGACGGGCTCACGTAGTGCTCTCCCTCGATGATCTCGTGCCGGAGACCATCGTCTGGGAACAGCAGGTAGTCGGCGTAGGTGAGCTTGGTCGAGGAATGTCCCTGCACCACCCTGGCCCTCCGTGAGCACGGATTGTACCATCCGCCGAAGCGGCCGGTTGTGCCGGCCCCTCTAGGGATCTGAAACGCTACTCGCGTGGCGGCACGAAGTAGCCGGATCGTGCCTTGATGTCGGCGCGGCCGCGTTTCAGTCTGACCTTAAGCTCGTGCCAGCCGTCTCTGGCAACACCCTGCGGATAGTACGTGAGCACGTATCGCGCGCGCATCTCGTCGAGAGCGCGCGTGAAGGACTGAGGCAATTGTCTGGATGAAGTTGACTCCAGCAACCACAGCCTTCCACCCGTGGAGCCGACGACGCTCTGGAGAAAGGCCAGCCGATCGAGTTCCGCCCGACCGGTCCCGTTCGGGCGACCGGGCGACGCTGCGCCGGACCTCCCACAGTCGCCAAGCATGATGGCGTGCATCACAACGCGTATTCGGCGTGCCGTGTCAAGGACGTCCGACTCCGAGATTCGACTGGAGTTGTCGCAGCCGTCCGTGAAGGCCATGACCAGCGGTCGCGTCTCGTGTCCAACGACGAGACGCAGTGCAGTGGACACCGCGTCGCGGAGCGCGGTGTGATTCTCCTCGACGGCCAGGGAGGCCAGTGCGGATCTGATTGTTGACACGTCGGTGGTCAACGGCACGCGGACGGTGACCCCTTTCGAGAACGTGATGAGAGCGGCACGGTCGGCGGGACGGATCGCGGCTGCGAGCGTTTGAGCGGCTTCCACGAGGTGGCGCAGCACAGTGCCGTCGACGCTCCAACTCATGTCGAGCACCAAGACGACGCTGAGGGGCAGCTTTTCAACCAACACACCGTCCATGTGCTGGGGCACGCCGGCGTCGCGCACGTCAAAATCGTCGGCGGTGAGCCCCGTGACCGGTCGACCACCGCGCGTGACGGACACGTCGAGACGCACCACCTCGACGCCGCTCCTGAACGTGACCTGTCCCCAGGCGACCAACATCTCAGCCGCGAAGGCAGCGACGAAGGCAGCGACCAGCAGGGTGCGCATGGTCGGCTTACCTCACGATCGTAAACGGAACCTCGCGGAAGACGCTGACCTCGGGCTTGACCTGCGCGCGCACCTCCATCCTCAGCACGTAGCGGCCTGGCAGGAGTTCGTCTAGGCGCAGGCGGACCTGGTGCTCGTAGACGCCCCGGTCGTTGCGTAGGGCGTCACTAGCGACCGCACCGACGTTCTCGAGCACGGTCTGGCCCACCTGATTGGTCACGCGCGTCGATACCACGTCCTGATGTGGAGCCCTGACGCGGTCGTACACCTCCGCGAACACCACGATCTCATCGTCGCTCGAGAACTGCCGAAGCGCGGCCGGCGGCGTGCCGAGGAGCGATGTGACGCGCTCCTCACCGCCGGTTGTCAGAAGATCGGTCGCATGCGCGGAGGTCAGGACGATCCCGCTCATGGCCAGCGGCGCCTTGCCGCTCGCCAAGTCGGGCACGTCCAGGTCGCGCACCACCGAGCCGAGCCGGCCGCTGTTGCCATCCTTGGCGGCGACGCGAACCTGATACTGTCCAGCCGGCAGATCGAAGCGGTGCAGGACCCGGACACCGCCGCTGGTCCGCTCGGCTCTCTCAGGCGTCAGCGCGAGGCGTACATGGTCGGTGCGGCCGCTCTTCACGTCGCGGAGCCCAGTGACGACGATGGTCAGCTCCACCTCGTTACTCAGGCGGCCGCTTGCGTCAAGCTCGCCGAGCGCCAGATTACTCAGTTCGGTTCCAATGAGGACCGACGCGATCTTGCCCTCGCCCCTGAACGGCACCGCAAAGACCGCGATCGTCACGTCGGCCAGCGGCAGCGGGCTATCGATCGCGGCGCGCAATTGCGCTGAGGCCGCATTGGCGCCGAGGGGCCCTGCGACCGGCCTCGAACGCGGTCGGTCGGGTGTTTCATATCCCCGTCGGGCGCGAACCTGAAGCCCCGGCCGATTCACTCTGACGGTGATGGTGTGATACGTCCCCGCTCGAGCGGTTGTCGGCGGCATGTACGCCAGGGCGTAGTACGAGCTGCTGTTGCGAACGATGCGTTCGAAGCCGGTCGAGAAATCGTTCGTGCGGAGCACGGGCGTCCCGCCGGTCTCGTTCGCCATGGCGCTCAGGAACAGGTGTCCGTTCGTGATCGAGAGGTTGTCGAGACCGCGCGCGTCGACGGGATAGATGCTGACATTTCCACGGGCGGCGGCGGCGACGGCGTCTTTGACCTGGTCACCGATCCTCGATTCCAGGGCCTGTTGACGAAACCCGGCCTGACCGCCTGTGGCGAGGTCGCCGCCCTCGAAGTCGCCGGCCGTAAACCCTTCAATACCCTCGCTGAACAGCAGCAGGGCCTTCCGGCGTCCAGGCAGCGCCTCCTCCGCCCAATTGGAGATTCGACGGATCAGGCCCAGCATCCTGGTTGGTCTCGAGCCTGAAGGTTGGCGGCTGCGGTGTCTGCGCCGGCTGCTGGCCGCTGACGACGTGAGCCGCCGCGATCAGCCCAAGAACCAGCAGTCGCCGGGAAGTCGTTGACGCGCCGGCGGCAGAACGATGAGGGGAGTGTGTCATGCGGCCCGCCCTTTGGTCACGGTTTGACCCGGTCGATCTTCTCATCCACTCGGACCTCGAATCGGCGAAATCCCCTGTAGGTGGCGTGGCCCTCGATCACCGTCCCGCCGTCTCGATTCTCATAGCGCTCGCGCATGGCGATTGGGACCAGCAGTCCGGATTTCGGCTCCAGCTCATAGCTGACGTCGACCACTCCACGGATATCAGGGCCCTCGGCAATGAGCTCCGTCATCAGCACCCGGCCGGTGGAAGGCTCGACCCAGACTTTGCCGGCAAAGGTTTGTCTGTACGTGAACGATTGCACGTAGGATTCTTCGGCCACGATTCCCGACAGCTGACGCTGGTACTCCGCGACGTAGGCGCGGGTGCGCGCGACCACCGCCGCGAGCGGCGGCTCCTGCGCGCGTAACCCGGGCGCGGCGATAGCTACAGTCAGCGCGCCGACAAGGGTCAGTCGTGTGGCAGCGCCACGGGCTGGCCACGATGCGTCCGTCGCGCGCCTGGCACACATTGCGTCCCTACCGTCTAATCGGTCCGATCGACTCGGCGATGGTGACCCGGAACTTGCGGAAACGACTATAGGTCGCTTTCCCCGTGATCTCGAGGCGGCCGCTCTGTGTGCCAATCGACTCGCGCATCTCGATCGGGACGAGGAATCCAAGCACACGATCCATCTGATATGTGACCGTGACATTGGCGCGTAAGATGTTGTCTTCCGTCACGAGCTCGCTCATCCACACACGTCCCGACGCCGGCTCGATCCGGAAGCGACCGCGAACGGGCAGGTCGCTCCCTCCCTCGGTGCGAATGAAGGTCTGCGATCGAGCTTCCCGGTATTCGATCTCCCACGGCTGTCCGGCCGCACCGGTCTGGGAGACCGTGAACGTAAACCGTGGCTGGTGTTCCGGATGGAGGAACGTCAGAGCGAGCACAGGTACATTGAAGTCCCGCGAGATGTCGCCGAGGTTGTAGCGCGCGCTTTCTTCCCTGATCTTCTGCAGTTGCCCCGACCTCGACAGCGCCGGGTTCAGGAACAGCCTCGCCAACCGATCGTCGCGATCGCGCACCGGCTTGCCGTCGACTTGGAACACATCACGGAACAAGACGAACCGATCGGCGGCTTCGGGGAGGACGAGTAACACGTCCGACCTCAGGTCCCGGTGTTTCCGGATGAACGCGCCGCTGAACTGCCGCTCTGAGGATTCCTGCCTGTACTCTTCTTCGGCCACCACACCGGGCAGATCGCGCTCGAGCTGCAGCACGTGCGCTCCAGCCCGCTCGAGGAGGAGTGCGAGGGTAGGCGGCTGCTGGGCTGGCCGTGCCCGGGCGACTCCCGTCATACCGGCGACCCCTGTGAGGCCGAAGAGCATGAGGGCGAGGCCTGCGGCGAGACGCATGCTAACCGAATCAGGTTGCTACGGAATGTGCCCGTCGCGCGACAGCAGGATGTTGCGAGCGCCCGGGTACGTCGTGAAGACCGACACTTGCCCCGCGGCCGGCGCGGACCCCTCACAGCGGATGCGATATTGGTTGCTCTGGAGCGCGTGACTCCGCGCGATCTGGCGGGCGAAGTCCGGCAGAAGCGTGAGGAGCTTGTTGGCGAGGGCGATCGCTTCGTACCGGCCGCCAGTATCCTGCGTCAGGGCAAGGCCGACCTGCGTCTGCAACGAGCCACTGGTCTTGAGAGCGAGACCGACGCGGCTTGAAACCGAGTTGATGGCAGCGGGCGAGGTGCCGCCGACCACCGTCGAGCCGGCCGCCGTTCCCGTCGATCGCTGTTCGCTGACCGAGAGCACGAGCGCGTGCACCGTGACGGGACGCCGGGCTAACTGCTCCCGCAGACGATTGAACATCCGCTGCCAGTCGCCGCCGCTCCCGTCGGGGTTGTTCGTCGTGACGATCATGATCGTGGAGAAGGCGTCGGGCGGCCCCCGGTCAATCCGGTCGGCCGCTTCGGCGAGGCCTTCGAGGAACCTCGCGGCGCCTCGATCGGGAACGACCAGGTCGATGCCACGCCAGAAATCCTGGCGTTCAGCCGTCGGCCGCACGACCCATCGGGGCTGGGGGGCCAGCGTCACGAGCGCGGTCTCCACGCCCTCGGGCACTTCGAAGAGGAAGCGGCGCAGGCCTTCGCGCAGATCCGGCAGGGAACTGGCCCACACGGTGCTGCTCTCGAGGCGCGTGTTGGGAGCGACGGCCAGCGAGGTGGGCACGAGCGCGTCGGGTGACGAAGCGCCGTTGTCGATGAGCACGGTCAGCTTCATGGGCCAGTTGATGGGCTGCAGCGTCACCGGCGTGCACGCGACGCCATCGATCGTCATCGACACCTGAGACGCCTCGAGGTTGGTCACCGGCACGCCATTCTGGTCGAGGACGGTCAGGAATGCGGACGCCGGCTGCTGGGCCTGGGCGCGCGGCGTGCCACCCCACAGTGCACCGATAAGGACGGTGAGCGTGAGGCCGGTGGCGACAAGGCGCGAGAGAGGCTGCTGGCGCATGGCTTATGGCTCAGGACTTCCTCACGGAATCCGTCCGTCGCGCGTGATCGCAATGCTACGGGCGCCCGGGTACGACGTGAACACCGACATCTGCGGCGTCCTGGATGTGGATTCGCAGCTCACTCGATATTGATGGCTTTGGAAAAAACTGCTTCGAGCGATCTGGCGACCGTATTCGGGCAGCAGCATCAGAAGGTTACTGGTGACGGCGATATTCTCGTAACGGCCGCCCGTATCCTTGGTCAGGGCGGCGCCTATCTGGGTTTGCAGTGCGCCCGTGGCCTTGAGCGCGAGCCCCGGCCGGCTGTTCACGGAATCTGCCACCGGCGAGCCGGCGGCCGTCGCCGCGGTCTTCTGCTCGGAAATCGACAGCATGACGACGTGCACCGTCACGGGGCGCCTGGCCACCTGAGCCCGCAGGCGGTTGAACATCCGCTGCAGATCGCCGCCGCTGCTTTCAGGACCGTTGGTGGTGACGACCAGGATCGTGAAGAAGTAGTTGCCCTTCTCCTTGTCGATGCGGTCGGCCGCCTCGGCCAACCCTTCCACGAGCTTGGTGGAACCCGAGGGCGCGATGAGATCGACGCCGCGCCAGAAGTCCTGGCGTTCGGCCGTCGGCCGCACGATCCATCGCGGCTGGGGGGCCAGCGTCAGGAGCGACGTTTCGGTGCCGTCCGGCACCTCGAAGAGAAAGCGGCGCAGGCCCTCGCGGACGGTCGGCAGCGCGTCGCCGGACTCGTTGCCGTTGTCAATGAGGACGGTCAGCTTCATCGGCCAGTCGATCGGCTCGAGCTTGATCGGCGTGCAGGGAGCGCCGTCGATCACCACCGAGACTTGCGAAGGATCGAGGTCGGATACCGGCACACCGTTGCCGCTGAACACACTGATGAACGCGTGCGGCGCCTGCTGGGCGCCGACGCGCACATGAGTACCAGCCAGGAATCCTGCGACCACTGCAGCGGCGAGGCCGGCAGCGGCAAGACGCCTGAGAGGCTGATGGCTCATGGCTGATGGCTTATGGCTCAGGCATGGGTTACGGGATCAGGCCGTCGCGCGTCAAAGTCAGGTCAGCGACGCTTGGGTTGGACGTCGATACCGAGATCTTCGGCGCTTTGGACGGCGACTTGTCGCAACTGAGCCGATACTGGCGGCTCTGCAGAAGATGGCTGCGGGCGATCTGCTTGCCGTATTCAGTCAGAAGGACGGGCAACCTGTTGGCGATGGCGATGTTCTCGTAACGGCCGCCCGTCATCTTCGTCAGCATCACGCCGATCTGGGTTTGGGTAGCACCGGACACCCTCCCGACCGACTGCGTGGTGCTAATCGCCACCATGGCGACGTGCACGGTCGCAGGTCGCTCGGTCAACTGCCGCTGCATTTTTTCGACGATGCCGTTCACGTTGCCGCCGCTGCCCTCCGGGCCGTTGGTCGTGATCACCATGATCGTGTGAAAGGAGTCACCCTTTTCCCTGGCGATCCGGTTAACGGCCTCGCCGACGGCGTCGAGGAACTTCGCGCCCGAACCTGAGTTAGGGGCTACGAGGTCGACTCCCTTGACGAGCTGTTGGCGGTCGGTGGTCGGCCGCACGATCCATCGAGGTTGAGGCGAATAGCTCAGAAGTTCTGTTTCCACGCCTTCCGGGATCTCGGCGAGGAATCTGCGTAGGCCCTCCCGCAGGCTGGTCAGAGAACTGACAATCGCGTCCCCGTTGTCAATCAGCACGGTCAGTTTCAACGGCCAGCCGATCGGCTCGACCTTTTTCGATTCGCAGGCCATATCGTCGAGCACGAGCTTCACCTCGGAAGGCTGCAGGTTGGTGACGGGCGCGCCGCTTCGATCGACTACGCTCAGAAACACCGTCGGCGACTGCTGGGCCTGGACGCTGACGCCCCACGAAAAGGCTGCGAAGATTACCCCGGTGAGGACCATGACGGCGAAGCGCCGAACGATGAGACGGGACATGCTGACCTCCATCTCGAAAGACGCCGGCTTCAGGCGGACTGCCAGGTCCGGCTGAAGCCGGACACTACAGCTTCTGAAGCCGGACACTACAGCTTATTTAAGGATGCGGCCATCCTAACGGGTTCACATCTGGGGGTCAATCACGATCCGGGTTCGTAGTACGATTGGGCCTTTCGAAGGATCCGCCCTCAATGTCAACCCTGAATAGCTTCAAAACCCGGACCGCTGTGACCGTCGGCGGCCGCACGTCCCAAATCTACAGCCTGCCGGCGCTTCAAGCTGCCGGCTTCCCCGGGATTGCGCGCCTTCCGTACTCGATGAAAATCCTGCTCGAGAACCTTCTGCGCCAGGAGGACGGCCGCTTTGTGAAGGCCGCCGACATCGAGGCGCTGGCGCGGTGGGATCTCAAAGGCGGCGCGCAGAAGGAAATCGCCTTTACGCCGGCTCGCGTGCTGCTGCAGGACTTCACCGGCGTGCCGTGCGTCGTCGATCTCGCCGCCATGCGCGAGGCAGTCGCGCGGCTGGGCGGCGATCCGAATCGCGTCAACCCGCTGCAGCCAGTCGAGCTCGTCATCGATCACTCGGTGCAGGTTGACTATTTCGGCCAACCAAACGCGTTTCAGCTCAATGCCGAGCTCGAGTTCTCGCGTAACAAAGAGCGCTACGCCTTCCTGCGCTGGGGCCAGAACGCGTTTCGCAACTTCCGCGTCGTGCCGCCCGACACGGGTATCGTCCATCAGGTCAATCTCGAGTATCTCGCCCGCGTTGTCGTCTCGGCCGACACGCCCGATGGCACCGTCGCGTACCCCGACACGCTCGTCGGCACCGACTCGCATACGACGATGGTGAACGGGCTGGGGGTGGTGGGGTGGGGGGTTGGTGGGATTGAGGCTGAAGCGGCGATGCTCGGCCAGCCGATCTCGATGCTGATTCCGCAGGTTCTGGGCGTCAGACTCGCCGGCGCGCTGCCCGAGGGAGCGACGGCCACCGACCTGGTGCTGACCGTCACCGAACGGCTGCGGAAGCATGGCGTGGTGGGGAAGTTCGTCGAGTTCTTTGGTCCGGGTCTCGAGCATCTGACGATTGCCGACCGCGCCACTCTCAGTAACATGTGTCCGGAGTACGGCGCCACGATCGCGATCTTTCCGATCGACACGATGACGCTCGACTATTTACGGCTGAGTGGGCGCGAGGAATCGCGCGTCCAGTTGGTGGAGGCGTACGCCAAGGCGCAGGGGATGTTCCGCACGGCGGGCGATCCGGATCCCGTGTATTCGGAGACGATCGAGTTCAATCTCGCGACGGTCGAGCCGAGCCTTGCCGGACCACGACGCCCGCAGGATCGCGTGTCGCTCAGACAGGCGAAGAGCGGCTTCCAGGCGGCGCTGGGGTCGCTGCAAGCGGCGAGCAAGAAGTCGGCGAGTGCGGTCGCCGTGCTCGAGCGGCCATCGAGCGCAGACCAGCTCGATCACGGGTCGGTGGTGATCGCGGCGATCACGAGCTGCACGAACACCTCGAATCCCAGCGTGATGATTGGCGCAGGCCTTGTTGCCAAGAAGGCCGTCGAGCGCGGGTTGTCGCGCCGGCCGTGGGTGAAGGCGAGCCTGGCGCCCGGGTCGAAGGTCGTCACCGAGTACCTGCGAAAGGCCGGACTGCAGCCGTATCTCGACCAGCTCGGCTTCAATCTCGTGGGCTACGGCTGCACGACGTGCATTGGCAACAGCGGACCGCTCCCCGATGAGGTCAGCGCGGAAGTCGAGGCGCGCAACCTGGTGGTCGCCTCGGTGCTCAGCGGCAATCGCAACTTCGAAGGGCGGATTCAGCAGCAGGTGCGCGCCAACTATCTTGCGTCCCCGCCTCTGGTCGTTGCGTACGCGATCGCCGGGCGTATGACGATCGATCTGACGACCGAGCCCCTCGGCGTCGGCAAGAAGGGCGAGCCGGTCTACCTGCGCGAGATCTGGCCCACGGAGCGCGAGATTCAGCAGACGATGCTGACTTCGGTGACGTCGGAGATGTTCCGAGAGCAGTACGCGGATGTGTTCAGTGGCGACGAGCGGTGGAAGACGTTGAGCGTGCCGACCGGCAGCCGCTTCGCCTGGGAACCGGATTCCACGTACGTTCGCGATCCACCGTTCTTCGCCGGCTTGACGCTCGACGTTACGCCGCTCACAGACATCCGCGAGGCGCGCGTGCTGGCGCTTCTCGGCGACAGCATCACGACCGATCACATCTCGCCGGCCGGGTCGATCAAGAAGGACAGTCCGGCCGGGAAGTACCTCATCGCGCACGGCGTCGATCCACGCGACTTCAACTCGTACGGCGCGCGGCGCGGCAACCACGAGGTGATGATGCGGGGCACGTTCGCCAACATCCGGCTGCGGAACCAGCTCGCGCCGGGCACCGAGGGCGGCTTCACGATCTACCAGCCCGGCGGCGACGTGATGACGATCTACGACGCCGCGATGAAGTACAAGGATGCGAACGTTCCGCTGATGGTCGTTGCCGGCAAGGAATACGGATCCGGCTCGTCCCGCGACTGGGCGGCCAAGGGCACGCTGCTCCTCGGTGTCAAAGCGGTCATTGCCGAAAGCTTCGAGCGGATTCACCGCAGCAACCTCGTCAACATGGGCGTGCTGCCGCTCGAGTTTGTGGCTGGTCGGTCGGCGACTTCGATCGGCCTCGCCGGGCGCGAGCGCTTCGACCTCACCGGCATCGCGGACGGCCTGCGTCCGCGGGGCACGGTGAAGGTGCGCGCGGTCGGCGAGGGCGGCAAGGCGATCGAGTTCGAGGCCCTCGTGCGCATCGATACGCCCGAGGAGCTCGTCGCGTTCAGGAACGGCGGCATTCTTCCTTACGTGGCACGCCAGCTCGCCAGGAGTAAGGGGTGACAGCTCAGCGGATTCCGCCGTACGTGACGTACGTAGTGTCCGGCTTTAGCCGGACCTGGGGTCTGACGCCGTGACATCGTCAGACATCAAGTCCAAAGCTCGCGACCTCGGTTTCGACGTGTGTGGTATCGCGCCGGCAGGCGATCTGCCCGAATTGCCGTTTCTGGGTGACTGGCTCGCCCGTGGCTACGCCGGCGAGATGGCCTACCTCCATCGATCGGCCGATCGCCGCGCCGACGTGCGCCACGTCTTACCGTCGGCCCGGACGGTCATTGTCACCGGCACGGTCTACAACACCGACGCGCCCTATTCCACCGAGGACACCGAGCCCGGCCGCGCGCAGATCTCGCGGTACGCCTGGGGCGACGACTATCACGACGTCCTTGGCCGTCGACTCGAGGCGTTGGTCGCGTGGATGCGGGAGGCGTCGCCCGACGCGTTCGAGGCGCGGGCCTACGTGGACACCGGCCCGGTGCAGGAGCGCGTCTACGCGCGGCACGCCGGCATCGGCTGGATCGGCAAGAACACGTGCGTCATCAATCCCGAGCTCGGGTCGTGGCTCTTCCTGGGCGAGATCATCTGCAGCCTGCCCCTCGAGGTGGACGCGCCGGCGTTCGATCAATGCGGCACGTGTACGCTGTGTCTCGAGGCGTGCTCCACGCACGCGATTGTCGCGCCGGGCGTGCTCGATGCAACGCGGTGCATCTCGTACCTGACGATCGAGCGGCGCGGTCCGATCCCGGACGAATTCGCGCCGGCGGTCGGCTCGCGCGTCTACGGGTGCGACGTCTGTCAGGAGGTCTGTCCGTGGAATCAGACCGCCCCGCGGTCAGACGACTCGGCGTGGCAGGCCAGACCAGTGTGGAAGAATGCGGAGCTCCCGGTTCTGTGGCAGATGAGCGACCAAGAGCTGGGTGATGCGATGCGGGGGAGCGCCATGCGCCGCGCCAAGGTGGCTGGGCTGCGGCGAAACATCGCGGTCGCAAGCGCCTGCGGCCATGCGAGCGCGGAGCGCGAGCATCAGCGAGTGGGGGTGGGGCCCCACGAGAAATAAGAGTAATGTCGTGACATCATCTCTTGCGCCGGCGCTTCTGCTCTCGATGCCCCAGCTGCTCGATCCCAACTTTCATCACACCGTGATCCTCCTCTGCAGACACAACCACGATGGGGCATTGGGACTGGTCGTGAATCGGCCGCTCATGACGAGCGGTCGCGTGGTCGTCAACATCGAGGCATCCGAACAGGTGTCGACCGATCGCGATCTGCAGGTGTGGGTTGGCGGCCCGGTCGAACCGCAGCGCAGCTGGATGCTCGTGGGCGAGCAGGTAGGCGAGGCGGTGCAGGGCGCGCGAATCGCCGAGCGCCTGCACCTGTCCACCTCGCCCGATCTGCTGCGGCGCCTGCTCGAGCCGTCACCGCCGGCGTATGCCCGGCTGATTGTCGGCTATGCCGGATGGGGGCCGGGTCAGCTCGAGGCGGAACTGGAGGCGTCGGCGTGGCTCGTGAGCGAGGTGGATCGCGATCTGATCTTCGATGTGCCAGCCGAGCAGATGTGGGAAACGGCCATCCGCCGGCTCGGCGCAGACCCTTCAACGCTCCAAATGTCCAGAGGTGTCCATTGAAAATCCAAGGACTCGGCTTGATGCTCGGCTGTGCCGTTGCCGTGTCGCTTGTCGCTCAGGAGGCTGCGGTGCCCAGTACCGTGAAACTGCAAAGTATGGCGGCGCGTTTTGCGCCGACCGACATCGGCGCCGACCTGTCGGCCTTCTCCGCGGCCGACCGGCGCGTGCTGGCCAAGCTCGTTGAAGCCTCCAAGGTGATGGACGCGCTCTTCCTGCGTCAGGTCTGGGTCGGCAACGAAGCGATGCTCCTCGATCTCGTCCGCGATCAGACGCCCGGCGGGCGTGCACGGCTGCACTATTTCCTCATCAACAAGGGGCCCTGGTCTCGCCTCGATCAGCATCAGATCTTCGTCGCTGGCGCGCCGGCCAAGCCCGAGTCGGCCAACTTCTACGCGGCCGGGGCGACCAAGGCGGAGGTCGAGCGCTGGATTCAGTCGCTGCCCGAAGCGGAGCGTGCGCGGGCGACCGGATTCTTCACCGTGATTCGTCGCAGCGGCAACAGCTTCAGCCTGGTGCCGTACAACGTCGAGTATCAGGCCGAGCTGGCACACGCCGCGGCACTGCTGCGCGAGGCGGCGGCTCTCACCTCCGAACCGACGCTCAAGGCCTACCTCACCAAGCGGGCCGACGCGTTTCTGTCGAACGACTACTACGACAGCGACGTCGCGTGGATGGAGCTGAAGGGCGCCATCGAGCCGACGATTGGTCCGTACGAGGTGTACGAAGACGAGTGGTTCAATTACAAGGCGGCGTTTGAATCGTTCATCACCGTGCAGGATGCGGCGGAGAGTGCGAAGCTGCAGCGATTCTCCGGCGAGCTGCAGGACATCGAAGACCATCTGCCGATCGATCCGAAGCACCGCAACCCGAAGCTCGCCGCTCTGTCGCCGATTGCCGTCGTCAACGAAATCTACGCGGCAGGCGATGCCAACCGCGGCGTGCAGACGGCCGCCTTCAATCTGCCGAACGACGAGCGCGTGACCCGTGAGAAAGGCGCCAAGCGGGTCATGCTGAAGAATGTGCAGGAGGCGAAGTTCAGCAGGATCCTGACGCCGATTTCGAAGGTCGTTCTCGGGTCCGCCGATCAGAAGAACGTCGCGTTTGACGCCTTCTTCACGCACATTCTCGCGCACGAGCTGATGCACGGCCTGGGTCCGCACAACATCACGGTGGGCGGCCGTCAGACGACGGTCAGGCAGGAGATGAAGGAGGCTTCGAGCGCGCTCGAGGAGGCAAAGGCCGACATCTCGTCGCTCTGGGCCATCCAGCACATGATCGACAAAGGTGTTCTGCCGAAATCGCTCGAACAGACGCTCTACACCACGTTTCTCGCGTCAACGTTCCGATCGATTCGCTTCGGCATCAACGAGGCGCACGGTCGCGGCATCGCGATCCAGTTCAATTACCTGGTCGATCAAGGTGGATTCGTGGTCCGGCCGGACGGGACCTTCGCCGTCAACGCCGCCAAGGTGAAAGACGGTGTGACCTCGCTGACGCACGAGATCATGACGATCCAAGCCGAAGGCGACTATGCGAAGGCGCTTGCGCTGCGCGATCGGCTCGGCGTGATTCGGCTGCCTGTGCAGAGAGCGCTCGACAAGCTGACGGCCGTGCCGGTCGACATCGAGCCGCGGTTCACGACGGCGGCCCGACTGCTCGCCGACCCGGCATCCGGACGATGACTATCGACGGGTGGTTTGCGAGTCTGGCAACAGGGCCTCTTGAAGGACCCGTCCTTCCACCTTTGCCAACGTGACACCGGCGAGCGCCGCGAGCGTTGGGGCGATGTCGGTTGGAGCAGCTGCGGCGTCGTACGTGCCGCGGCGAATCCCCCCTCCAAGAAGAATCAACGGGACATGCTGGTCGTAGTCGTATGGACTCCCGTGCGTCGTCGCATCGGCGGTGCCTCGCGGACCGAGCACCCAGTTGCGTTTCTGCACGATGAGGAAAGCGCCCGAGCGCGTCGCGGCACGGCCCAGTGCCGCAGCGCGCACCAGGGGATCGCGCGACCGATCTGATAACTCGGGCGTGTAGAGCAGGCGAGCGACGCCAGGGAGGGAGGTCACCGCATCCTGGACCGCCCGCACCGTCAGCGGATCGGCCGCCAGGCGCTGTCGTATGGCAGGCGAGAGGTACACGTTCGGATAGTAAATGCGCGCGACATGGGCGTCTTTGTCCGGCGGGCCGTACCGGTTACGAAGCGTCTCTTCGATACGCTCACGGACATCATCGAGTGTCAGGCTACCGAAGCCCTTCGCAGGCGAGGGCACGGGCGCCACGCCGTGGTCGGCCGTGAAGGCCAGAACGTACTTCGCCCGTCCGACTTTGTCGTCGAGGTGGGCGATGAGACTGCCCAGCACGTCGTCGAGGTGAGCGGCGATGTCCTCCACTTCGCGGCTGTCTGGCCCGAACTGGTGGCCGACATAGTCGAGCGTGGAAAAGCTGATCCCCAGGAAGTCCGTCTTGTTCTCTGCCTGTCCGAGCCGGTAGGCATCGATCAGGGCAGTGGCCATCCGAGCCAGGTACACGTCGGCCGCCGGAGTCCGTCGCCAGAGATTTGCATACTGCGCCGCTGTGGCACCTTCGAGGTTGTGTGGAAAAAGACCGCTCCATGGATTGGACGGCCGCTCTCCGACTCCCGCGTCCCGATTTCGGTACGTCGTCGACGGATCGCGCAGCGTCCACACAAACCCGACATCCTTGACGTAAGGCGACGCGTCGATGAACTGCGTGACCTCCGGCACCGGCGCCGAGGCGAAGGCGCTCGACGTGGCGAACGTCCCCGCCGCCTCGTCGAACCACATGACGGCATCCCCAGAATGGCCGGCAAGGTTGATTGCCGCTCGTTCTTTGAGCGACAGCGTCACGACGCGCCCGCCCGGTCGCTGCTGGCGAAGCTCGTCCGCCAGCGTCTGGGCGAGCAGATTTCGCGGACTGTTGCCCGCACCCCCGACGGGCGCGGCTCCACGGCCACCGGCTGGCGTCGCTCCGCGCCCAGCGACCGGCGCCGCCACCACCAACGGGCTCCCATAGCTGATGATGGATGCAGCCTCATCATCCGTGCAGTCGACGAGCAGGTTTGTCTCGTGGTCCCACCAGCTGTCCGCGATCATCCCGTGTGTTCTTGGCAGGGTGCCCGTGGCGATGGTGGAATGGCCCGCACATGTGTCGGTGTACGCATACGGATACTGTGCCCGGCGGAAGTTGGCGCCGTCCCTCAGCAGCGTCTGAACGCCGGCGCGCCAGTGGGAGGCAAACGTCGTCAGGTAATCTGCGCGGAACTGATCGGCAACGATGACGACGACCAGCCGCGGAGGCGCGGCCGCCGATGCCGTGAGCGACCAGGCCAAGAGGGCGACAGCGACCAATCGCAGAAGGGGACGTAATCTCACAGTCGGCAGTCAGCGGTCGGCGATTCAATCACCAATCACCAATCATCAATCACCAATCAACAATGCGAGCGACAATTATACGCGGTCACCTGACCCATGAGATTGGTTGCCCTATCTTCATCACGCCGCCGTTCCTCATTGATTTCCCCTGTGGACGATGGCATCGTCGGGCTTATGTGCCGATTGAGAATTCTGCGACTCTTCCGTGTGTGGCGTTGAAGAAGCTTCATCCTGAGGAACCGCAAGTCGTTGAAAACGGGCGCAACAGGCCCAGGAGCGGTTTGTGCAGATGTTCGAAGAATGCCGCTGCCCACTGACGAGATGACCGAACCCAATCGCTCCGTCACTCGCCGGGAGCTTCGAGAGGAGCTTGAATACTTCTTCGCGCGCAATCTTGAAGTGTTTGCCACGAAGGACGACCTGAAGGCGTTCCCGACGAAGAACGACCCGAAAGGGTTTGCGACGAAGGACGATCTAAAGGGAGTTCGCGATGAGCTACGGGATCATTTCGACGCCGTTGCCGAAAGCTTTAAGGACCAATTCGACAGGTTGTTCGACTGGGTTCACGCGACCACGAACAGCCTGGCGAAACGAGTGGAAACCATTGAGGACGGACACGGGAACCGGTTACTCGGACTTGAAACGCGCGTGACGGCCATTGAACTCGGCCACGCGCCGAAGAAGCGCGAAGAGGGCTAGTTCATCGAACAGGAGCCCGGGCCGCGCGGATCGCCGCACATCCCGCACCCACCGACCGCGTCGCCCGCGGCCGCATCGGCGGAGCCGTTGCCGTTCGTGTTGACGGCAAACACCGACAACAGCTTCTGGAGATCTTCGCTCGAGCAGGTGGGGCAGCTCGGGCGCTGTTCGGCGCGCGTCAGATACTCGAAGTGGTTGCCGCAGTCACGGCATTCGTATTCGAACAGTGGCATGCTGGATATTGTGCGCCGAGCGGCGGGCGTTGTCCACCCGATTTGATAATCGTAGTGTCCGGCTTCAGCCGGACCTTGAGGTGCCGCCGAAGGCAGCCCTCGCCGTGGTCGGCTCGATCATGAACGAGGCGACCGCGGCCGCGACCGAAACGGTCACGAGCAGCATGGCGACGAGCTGGTGGGCGCTCGCAATGGCAAGGGCAGCCAAGAGGAGCGATGCGATGAATCCGCCATCGGACCACCGCGTCCAGGGTAATCCACGCGCGCGCTCGGTCGAGAGCTCGGCGGGGTAGAAGCGCGCGGTGAACCAGAGGTGCAAGCGCAGACTCGTCGCCGTCGCCGCGCAGGCCAGCACCGTCAGGAGGAAGATCGTGCCCCACGGCTGCGGCAACCACGACCGGACGCGCCAGGCGGGATACATCATCAGCACGTAGAGGGCCGACACCGTCAGCTGGTGGCACGCCCACCACCAGCATGGCGTCAACGCCCCCGCGCCGCCACGGGGCGGATCGAGAACCTCTCGCCGACCCGTGCCGGCCGCTCGAACCACGTCCGCCGACAGATCGGCCTGGAGACGCTCGAGGTCGGCCACCAGCTCGTAGGTGGCAGTGTAGCGCTCCGCCGGATGTTTCCGTAGACAGGTCGCGACGATGTGGTCCAGTCTCGGTGGGCTGTTGGGACACACCTTCGACAGGGGCACGGGATCGACTTCGAGTGTCCGAGCGTTGGTCGCCGTGCGTGTCCCAGCCTCGAACGGATTCGATCCGCCCGCCATCTCGTAGATGAGCAGGCCGAACGCGAACAGATCGGTTCGAAAGTCGCCCGGCTGGCCGCGAAGCTGTTCGGGGGCCATGTACGCCGGAGTGCCGAGGACAGCGCCGTCCTCGGTCAAGCGCACCGGATCCAGATTCTCGATACGCGCGATGCCGAAATCGAGAATCTTCACAACGCCAGCGGGAGTTCTCACGACGTTTTCGGGTTTGAGATCCCGGTGGACGACGCCCTGCGCGTGGGCCGTGGCGAGCGCCCGCGCGAGTTGCGTGGCGATGTCGACGACCTGCGCCGGCGCGGGAGGACTCGACTTCATCATCGTGCGGAGTGTCGGACCGGGCACGTACTCGCACGCGAGATA
Organism: Acidobacteria bacterium RIFCSPLOWO2_12_FULL_65_11; assembly: GCA_001767495.1. Lineage (GTDB taxonomy): Bacteria > Acidobacteriota > Vicinamibacteria > Vicinamibacterales > CAVVIG01 > 2-12-FULL-65-11. The sequence goes on from MELA01000018.1 coordinate 23,364, forward strand.
GAGCTCGTCGCCGATCTCCTCGAGTGCATAGACGGTGGCGATGCCGGGGTGGGAGAGGGCAGCGGCGGCTCGCGCTTCCCGCCGGAGGCGTTCGCGGCGGACGCCGTCCCGGCCGGCATCCGGCGTGAGCGCTTTGAGCGCGACGCGCCGCGACAACCGCGTGTCGTCGGCGAGATAGACCACCCCCATGCCCCCGCGCCCGATTTCGTGGCGGACGATGTAGGGACCGATGCTGCGGCCATCGAGTATGCCGGGCCCGTCGGCGAGGAGATCGGCCGCCGCCTCGAAGGCGGACGTCTCGATGAAATCGCCGGCCCGGTCGTGCGCCGCGAGGAGCGATGCGACCTCGGCCCGCACCTGCGGCCGGCCCGCGCACGCGGCATCGAGAAAGGCGTCGCGCGCGGCGGGGTCGCGTGCCAGGGCAGTGTCGAACAGCTCCTGCGCGCGCGCCCAGTCTTCAGGCTTCACGGGCACCCTCGGTTCCACATTCGCGGACCAGCCACGCCTTCGCGACCGTCCACCGGCGCTTGACGGTGGCCGTCGAGATGCCCAGCGCCTCCGCAGCTTCCTCGATCGACAACCCGCCGAAGAAGCGGAGCTCGACGACGCGCGCCAGCTCGCCATCGAGCTTCGCCAGTCGCGTCAGCGCATCGTCGAGTACCTCGAGGTCGAGCGACTGCGCCTGGGCCGCGATGAGTCCCGGGTCGAGCGTCACGCGGATAGGGTCGCCGCCGCGCTTAGCGGCCTTCTTGGAACGTGCGCGCTCGATGAGGATCTGGCGCATCGACCGCGCGGCGATGCCGAAAAAGTGCGCCCGGTTCTGCCAGGAGAGATGCGAATCCTGCAGCAGCCGGATGTAGACGTCGTGCACGAGGGCCGTCGCTTGCAGTGTCTGGCCGGGCCGCTCGCGGCGGAGATGCCGGGCGGCCAGACGCCGCAGCTCGTCGTACACGAGCGGCATCAGCGTGGCGAGCGCCTGCTCGTCGCCGCGGCTTGCGCTCTCGACGAGCGAAGCCACCCTCGTCGCTGATCGGTCCATAACGTCGCGCTTCCACGCTGAGTGCTCCGGATTATCGGGCTTCGGGCCAGCCTGGGCAAGGGGACGCCAGGTCGGTGTTCGGGCCCCGGCTGGCACTGTCGCCTCGGCGAGCTGCTGGGGCCACTCCATCGGTCGTCGCTCAAGAAATAACCGGCCAGCGTCTACGCCTAAGGAGCGGATCTTGCTAAGGCTGACGGTGCATGCCGAAATGGCCACGGGAAATGAGGCCCTCATGTCAAGAAGTGCGCGATCGGGGCTTGAAGACGATGCTAAGATTTCCAACATGCGCGGACGCGAAGCCACGATCGACGACCTGTATCAGGTCGAAGAAGGCAAGGCCGAGATCGTCGGGGGCCGGTTGGTACTGATGGGTCCGATCGGGTGGCTGCCCAGCTTTTCTGCTGACGAAATTAGTGTGAGCCTCCGTGAGTACGGTCGACGCACGAAGCGGGGGTATGCCGCGTCTCAAAACGTCGCCTTTGTCGTGAACCTGCCAAATCGGCGTTCGTTTTGTCCCGATGTCGCATTTACGACCGAACCACCCCGGACGGGTGAGTTTATCAAGGGCGCACCGGTCTTTGCCGCAGAAGTGAGAAGCACGGGCGACTACGGTCGGGCCGCCGAGCGCGCGATGGCCGCCAAGCGGACCGAGTACTTTGCCGCCGGGACACTCGTGGTGTGGGACGTCGATGTGCTCAAGAAACAAGTCGTTCGTGTTTATCGCGCGAGCGATCCGTTAAGCCCGACGATCTATCGTCGCGGTGAACACGCCGAAGCCGAGCCGGCCCTCCCAGGCTGGACGATGCCCGTGGACGATCTGTTTGCCCCGGAATAAACCACCACTACCGAGTGCGCCTGTCCTGGTCCCTCTAAAACGCCTTCACACAGAAGCTACGGGCTGACGGCCGGCCGTAGCAAGAGCGCGCGGCGTGTCGTCTCGAGCGTGAAGGCCAGGGATTCGCGTGGAATGCTGGTGACGAAGGGACCGATCAGCCAGCCGAAGCCGATCGGGACGCCGCGTGTCAGCGAGAGCGCCTCGCACTGCACGTACGCGCCGCCGTCGCGTTCGAGGAACCGCCAGTACGTGTAGAGTCGCCACAGATATCCGCCGTCGTGGCCGACCGGCTTCTCCTGCTCCTGCGGCGTGTCCGGGTGGGCGACTTCGGCGACACGCGTGCTGTAGATGCGACTGCGAGCCCGCTCCGGGCCGAGCCGCGTGAACCGAGCGTCGTTCTCGGTGTTGACGACGACGGTGATGATCTTCGTCATCGAGAAGCGAAGGTGGACCTGGAAGTCGTCACCGTCGCGGGTACGGAGTGTGGAACGCGCGACCGCCGGGCGGTAGATCTCGGCATGACGGTTGTAGTCCTGCAGGAGCGCCAGCGCCTGGTCGACGGTGGCTCCAGGGATGAAAATGGCACCGACCCAATGGTGAATCAGACCGTCGGGAACATCGATCTTCTTTCCCACTTCACGCGTGGTCAGTCGGTCGATGTACAGCTCGCCACGGCGCACGGCGGCGAGCGCTGCCGCGCGCTCGGCCTCGGCAAGCGCGTCGATCCGGAGAAAGAGATCCACGGTCTCCATCTGCATCTCAGCCGCGCGCACGTAGCGGTCGAAGGCCGAGACAGTCTGGGGCTGCAGATCTGCAGCGGCCGCCGGGATGGCCAGCCACAACACGATCGGGAAGAGCGCGGTCGTCCCGATAGGTCTTATTCCACGCTCAGCCCACCTGACCAAGGTGAGCGACAGTGCCGACTTCATCGTGCCCTCCTTCGACCCGCTCGACGGTGCGAGCATTCTGGGCCGTTGTCTCCTCATGCGAAAACAGTGGCAGGACAGGCTCACGGGTCGATTGTAGAACCTCCACGAGCCGATCTGAGCCGGTTTCCTCGCCGTTCGCACATGTCCTGATGACGCGGCATGCCGACAGCCGTCAAGTAGGGCCCAATCTGTTGCGCAAGGACGACAGCTGCAGCCAGAACGTCGGCGGCGCTGTCGATCCTGTTTCTGGCCGTCTACTGGGGATGCACCTGGATTACCGCTCACCGCGCGGACGTGGGGACGTGGTACTTCGAGTGGGAACGGAATATTCCCTTCGTTCCCGTGATGATTCTTCCCTACGTGTCGATCGACGCGCTCTTTGCGGCCGCTCCTTTCCTGTGTCGCAATCAGACAGAGCCCGGCGTCCTCGCCAAGCGGGTCGTCCTGGCCATCCTCATCGCTGGTATCTGCTTCCTCGCCGTGCCGCTGCGGTTCGCGTTCGAGCGACCTGCCGTCCACGGTTGGCTCGGGACCGTGTTCCAGGCGCTTGGCGCCGGCGATCGGCCCTTCAATCTCTTTCCGTCGCTGCACATCACGTTCTGCGTGATCCTGGCCGATCTGTATGCGCGGCGGACGCGCGGCATTGTGTGCGCGATGTGCCTGGCGTACTTCGGCTTGATTGGACTGTCCACGCTCCTGACCTATCAGCATCACATCCTCCATTGGGTGCCGTGGGAACTCGGTGAGACG
>MELA01000019.1 GCA_001767495.1 Acidobacteria bacterium RIFCSPLOWO2_12_FULL_65_11
TATCCACGGTCCGCCTGAAGGCGGACACTACGACTGACGGGGAGTTGGACTAGCATAAACCACTCGTGAAGCTGCACACGAAGCTCTTCATCGCTCTGGTCCTCGGTGCGGCCCTCGGCGCAGCGCTTCACTCGCGCGCCGACGTTGCATGGATCGCGGCGGTTAACGTCAATCTGCTCCGGCCCATCGGCCAGCTCTTCCTTCGATCGATCTTCATGATCGTCGTGCCGATGGTGTTCTCGGCGCTGGTCGTCGGCGTGTACGAACTGGGCAAGGGGCACGAGTTGGCGGGCGTGGCGGGACGCACGCTGCTCTTCACGGTGGTGATGAGCGCGCTGTCGGTCCTGATTGGCATCGCGCTGGTCAACACCATCCGGCCCGGCGATCGCCTCGGCCTGAGCCTGCAGTCTAGCGGCACGGGTGCCGCAGCCGTACAGACGCTCGCGGCCAACGCCGCCGCCGCGAAGCCCATCGGCGACGCGATCGTCGAGATCGTCCCCCGTAATCCCCTCGACTCGGCCGTCCGCGCGCTCGACGGCGAGATGCTGCCGCTCATGGTGTTCGCGGTCGTGTTCGGCATCGCGGTCAGCGCCACCTCGAAGAGCGCTGGTGGCCGCAACGTGCTGATGCGGCTGCTCGAACAAATCTTCGATGCCTGCATGCGCATCGTGCATGTGGTGATGCAATTCTCGCCGGTGGCGGTGTTCGCCATCATTTTTAATACTGCGTTCACCCTCGGCACGGGCGTGTTTGCGTCCCTGTTCTTGTACGTCCTCACCGTCATCGTCGGCCTCCTGCTGCAGCAGTTCGGCGTCTACTCGGCGCTCCTGCGCATCGCGGCGCGCCGGTCGCCGATTGAATTCTTCCGAAACTGCCGCGAGGTCTACCTGTACGCCTTCTCGACGGCTTCGTCCAACGCCACGCTGCCACTCGCGCTCGAGGTCGCCGACACCAAGCTCCGGCTCCCGCCCGACATCGCTCGCTTCGTGCTGACCGTGGGGTCGACGGCCAATCAGAACGGGACGGCGCTCTTCGAAGGGATTACGGTGCTCTTTCTGGCGCAGGTGTACGGACTCGATCTCGGCGCCGGACAGCAGCTCCGGGTGATGCTGATGTCGATTTTGGCCGGCGTCGGCACGGCGGGCGTGCCGGGCGGATCGCTGCCGATGGTCCTCATCGTGGCGCAATCGGTGGGTGTGCCGGCCGAGGGCATGGGACTCATTCTCGGCGTGGATCGGCTGCTCGACATGTGCCGCACGACGGTCAACGTCAGCGGCGACCTGGTGATTGCGGCGCTCGTCAGCGGGCCGCCAAAACCCTAGCCCGTTTCCCCGGTTGGTGTAGCGGCGCCCACCGCGCTCGCCGGGTGGCGGCTCGCTCAGGGGACGGCTGCCGAGAGGATCGGCGGCGCATACGTCAGGGTGAAATTGAGGGCCCACACGAGAAACAGCACGAGCGGCACGTGCACCAGAAACTGCAGCACTGAATAGCCGATGATGTCGCGCGCCTTGAGGCCGAGAATGCCAAGCAGCGGCAGCATCCAGAACGGATGCACGAGGTTGGCAAGCGCCTCGGTGGCGTTGTAGGTCTGCACGACCCAGCCCTGGTGCACCTGCAAGGTGTTTGCGGCCTCGAGCACGTACGGCGCCTCGATAATCCATTTCCCTCCGGCCGACGGCACAAACAGCCCGAGCACCGCGGAGTACGCACCGACCATGACCGGAAACGATTCCCTGGTCGACACGGCGACGAACGCCTCCGCCATCTGCTTCGCCAGACCGGATTCGGTCATCATGCGGACGGCGCCGGCGTACAGCGGGTATTGAATGAGCACGCCGGCCACCGACGGCACGGCCAGCGTGACGGCCCGCACGAACGCGCGCGGCCGCCAGTGCAGCAGCAGGCCGACCACGAGAGACGCGAACACGTAGTGGTTCAGCTCGAGAAGCACGCCGATGCCGCTGCCGGCAAGTTCCCCGACCAGGTAGGTCACGCCGAAAGCGGCGACCACGATGGTCAGGATCGGACTGTCCTCGAGCCACTCCCCCGGCGTCTGCGGGCCCCTCGGCTCGGGCGCCACCTCGGGTTCGGCCAGCCCCATCGCCTCGATGCCGCGCGCCTCTGACGGATTGGGCGCGGAATAGTAGGCGATGGCCGTCGATACGGCGATGAGTACCGCCGCCATCACCAGGCTTTGCCACAGGCCCAGCGTGTCGCGAAGCGGGATGACGCCGCTCACGGCGGCAATCGAACGCGGCAGGGACGCGGGCGCGGCCATGATGAGCGCGGCAGACGAGGAGAGGCCGAGCGCCCACACGCTGCCCACGCCCAGGTACGCGGCCGCGCCGAGCGCGCGATAGTCGGCCGCGCGCAGGCGGCGGGCGACCTCGCGCGCGAGCAGCCCGCTGAAGATGAGGCTGAAGCTCCAGGAGAGGAGCGACGACGCCATCGAGAAGAGCGCCACGAAGGCCACCGCGCTCCGCCCGTCCCGTGGGATCCTCGCCATGCGCCCGATCAGCCGATGCACCGGCTGCGCCGTGGCGACGGCGTAGCCACTCACGATGATCATCGCCACCTGCATGGTGAACGTCGTGAGGTCCCAGAAGCCGCTGCCGAACCAGCGCGCCGAGTCGGCGACCGAGCCGCTCGTCATCACCGAGCCGGCAAAGATCGCCGAGACCGCGACGAGCGCGAGGACGAAGGCATCGGGGAACCAGCGCTCGAACCACGATGAGAGGCGAAGGCCGGCCGTGACGAGCGGCCTGGACCCATGCGGATTGCCCATGGAAACGGGCAAATACTATCCTGAACCGCCTTGGCGAATCTCGGCTCTATCGGACCCGGCGCGATGGGCGGCCGCATGGCGCGGCGTGCGCAGCTCAATGCGAACGGCGTGCATCGGCTGAACGCGGTACCGCGTGTCTTCAATCAGCACCAGTGCTCCAGAAGGTCGTTCGTCAGCGAGCCGGAAGATGATGACACTCGGCTTGTCCAGCACGCCGAGGGCGAGCACCGCGCCCAAGTCTGGGAGTTAGCATAAGGCCCGTTCTCGGTCCCCTCCCCCCTTCACAGCTCACGTGTTTGGACGCATCAAGAAACTCAATCCCCACGATCTTGTCATCCTCGCCCACGTCCAACACGATGTCGTCGGTCAGGCGTCTGTTCTGCACCTGCTGCTCTCGCTCGTCGATGCGCTGGTACAGAAGATCGGCCTTGTCGTCGTCGTAGTACACCCTCATGCCTGGCCCTTCCATCGATCAAGCACATCGACCGTCATGACTGTCAGGCCGACACCGGGAGCGCGACGATATCGAGGCGGATGCCGGCTCGCGCGAGCATCTCGATGAGCGCGTCGATCGTGAAGCGCTCAACACGGCCGCGCACGATGTCTGACACGCGTGGCTGCGACACGCCAAGAAGTCGCGCCGCCTTGACCTGGGTCATCTGTCGGTCGCTAATGAGGCGCTCTACCATTACCATGAGGCGCGAGCGGAGCAGAAGGTACTCCGCCTCAGCCGGAGAAAACCCAAGGTCGAGATAGACGTTACCGCTCGAAGCTTCCAGCATCACGTTCGACTCTGCCGGCACGCCCTTGCCTCCCCTTCGTCGGGGCCGCAACGACCTGGCGGTAGCGCGCGCGGCCGGTCGCGAGGTCCTGCCGCTTCGTCTTCCCGCTGCGCTTCTCGAACGCGTGTAGGACATAGATGGCTTCCTCGAAATGTGCGACATAAAATACCCGATGCTCTGTTCCCACATGAACCCGCAACTCGACAACGCCCGCGCCAACGTCGGGCATCGGCCGCCAGTCGCGTGGTGCCCGCCCGGTCTGCACCAACCAGAGATCATGTCCCGCTTCGCGGCGGGCCGAAGCCGGAAATCCTTGGATCGCCACCCTCGACGAACCGACCCACACCAGGGACTTCACCTTATATAAGATCGGATATACCTCCGTCAAGGGTCTGCGTCCTCGCGCTTCGGCTCGCCCGGCGGCGTGTGGGTCGATGCGGATCTTCATGCGGAGGTGTGAACCCATCGAAGGGGCCTGCAAACACCTCTCCTTCAAGACTCCTTCGTTAAACGGCCAGGGTCCGTCTTGCGATTGCAGTTTCTGCAATCCTGCTCCGCCCTTGCTTCACAGAAATTGCCTCCTATAATTCAGTATTTCTACGACGTCTCACCCGACGGCCGGCGGTTTCTCGTCATCACACGGCAGGAGCAACCCACCTCAGTCCCACCGATCACGCTCGTCGTGAACTGGGTTGCCGCTTTGCGGAAGTGAAAACTTAAGACTCAAAACTTAAAAGGACTCGGCCTTCGGTCGGACGTCCGCCTGAAGGCGGACACTACGACTGCGTCCTTTTACCCTTTCAGTTTTCACTCGTGAGTTTCAAGATATCGCTCCGCGTCGAGCGCCGCCATGCAGCCGGTGCCCGCCGCGGTGATCGCCTGGCGGTTCACGTGATCCTGTACGTCGCCACATGCGAACATACCGGGCACGGTTGTCTTCACGCCGTCGCGAGTGACGATGTAGCCGTTGCCGTCCAAATCGAGACGATAGGAAATATACGGTGTCGGTTCTCAGGGCAGGCGCGGCTTGGGTGGTCAGCCGATCAGGCAGACGCTCACATCAAGAGACTGTGGGTCCCGAATGACACCTGGACGGAGTTTATCGCGTCATCACGCCGCACCCTGGCGGATGCCCATAGCCGCGTGAATTGAGCTACACGCGTGCAGCTTTGAGTGCGGCGAGCACACGCACGTCTCTGAAGGGAACGCGACGAAGCCGGACGCCGGTTGCATCGTAGATGGCGTTGGCGACCGCCGCGATCAGGGGCCTGCAGACCGTCTCGCCGGCTCCATAGTGAGGCAGATCCGGCCGGTTCGGATTGGGATCCCCGTTCACCAGCACGACGTCGATCCTGGCCGGCGTGTCGGCATGCCTGAGCGAGGGGTGAGAGATCCAATCCACGCCCGTGGTCTTTTCGGTATCGAACCGCACCTCTTCGTGAAGCGCGCGGCTGAGCGAATGGAGCATGCCTCCTTCGACGGTGCGGCGCAGCCCCTCGGGATTGATGACCAGCCCGCAGTCGTGCGCGCAGACGAGCCGCTTCACCCACACGTGACCGGAAAGGCGATTCACCTCGACCTCGGCGATCTCGGCGACGACGGTCTGGCTGCGGAAGGTGTACGCAATCCCGCGCCCGGTGAGGATGGTGCCGGTGTCGAGCGGTTTCGGTGAAGGACGAGGCTCCCAACCGAACGCCTCCGCCGCCGCCTCGAGCACGGCGATGGAACGCGCCCGCTTGAATCCGCTGTCCTCGGCGGTGCCCGCGGTGAGCAGCCTCATGCGGAACTCAACCGGGTCGGCGTTTGCCGCGGCCGCCATTTCGTCGATGAACGATTCGGCGGCGAAGGTGATCTGGGGGCCGTTCGGATCGCGCAAGTTGCCGGTGCGGAGCGGCGTCTCCCACACGAGCGGTAGACTCACCACCGCGGTCGCCGTGCGCTTGTTCGGGATGTCGTACATGTTCGAAGGCGTGCCCGCGCTGCCGGCATCCGGCGTCGCCCGCCTGGTGCCCATGAGTTGCGCGATCAGCACGGTCTCGGCCTCGTTATAACCGAGGTGGCAGTAGTCGGCGGCCTGAGCGGTGTAATCCAACGCGATGAGATTGCCACGGGCATCCAGACCTCCGCGGATCTTGAAGGTAAACGCAGGGCCCTTGCTATCCCACCCCGTCTCTTCGTGCCTCATCCACTGCACCCGAACCGGCCGGCCGATTTCTTTGGCAAGAAATGCCGCCTCGAAGCCCGCGTCATCCGCGGCCGTGCGGCCGTACCCCTGCGGGCCCTCCATCCAGACGACGCGCACCTGATCCCGAGGCATGCCCAGAAACTGAGCGACGCCGGATCGCATCCCGTAGGACTTCATGTCATTGGAATAGATTGTCATCTGACCGTTCGACGGATCGGCCATGGCGTGAGCCGGAGCGAAAGCTGTGTGCCCCTGGAACGGGACGTCGTATTCGGCTTCAACGACCTTCGCCGCGCTGGCCAGCGCCGCATCGGGGTTGCCGACCACGTTCGGCCCTTGCCTTGAAGTGGGCGTCGCGCTGCGCATGTAACTGTAGAGGTCTTCCGATGCCGGGAAAGACGGTGTCGCCGGCTTCTGCCAGTTGACCTTGAGCTGTCTGGCCGCCTTGACGGCCTGTTCTTCCCGCTCGCACACGACCGCGACGTAATTGCCCTTGCTCACGACCTTGATGAATCCAGGGATGGCTCGAACGGAAGACTCGTCGATGCTGACGAGCTTCGCACCGGCCACCGGAGGCTTGACGTTCCGCGCATGCACCATGCCCGGAACTTTCACGTCCACGGCCCACTTCAACGAGCCGTCCACTTTGGCGGGAATGTCGTAGCGCTGCGGCGACTGGCCGACGATCCTGAGCTCCTGTACCGCCTTGACCGTCGCCGCACCGGTGGTCGCATTGATGTCGTTGCCCGTCAGCGTGACGTTGAACCGCCGTCCCCCGACGAGCTCTCCGTAGGTGACTCGCCTCGAAGGATCCGCTTTGACCGCGATGACACCTTCGCTGACAGCGAGTTGATCGAGCGGCACACCAAACCGCGTGGACGCCATCCCCAGCAGAACGCGCCGGGCCTCGGCGGCCACGCGCCGCATGGGCCAGCCATCGGTTTGAATCGCGTCTGAACCGCCCGATCCGCCTTGATCCACCGTGATGTCGGTGCGGCCCATGATGCACGTGGTCTTGTCGTACGCGATGTCCAGCTCGTCAGACATCATCTGGCGGAAGGCGGTGCCGGTGCCCTGGCCGCAGTCGGTCTTGCCGACGTAGAAGGTCGCGGTGTTGTCCTGGTGGATGACGATCCACGAATCGAGCTGCAGGAAGTTGGGATCGGGGTACGGACCGGGAGCCTGGGCATTCGCACTCGGGGCGAACGGACCGGCCACCGCCGCGGCGCCGACACTGACGACGAGCAGACCCGAACTCTCGAGAAACTTCCGCCGGGAGATCGTCCCACTGCACTGCTCCAGGAGGGCTTCGACCTGTTTCGGAACGTTCGTGAAGGTGGTCATGCCAGACCTCCTTTGTCCGAAACGGGCCCACCGGCCGCCAGCGACACGGCAGCCCGCTTGATGGCCGCTTGAACGCGGTAATACGTCATGCAGCGGCAGAGCGCCCCGGCCATCCCCTCTCGGATCTGCGCGTCAGTCGGATTCGGATTGCGGTCGAGCAGCACCTTCGCATTCATGATTTGGCCGTTCTGGCAGAAACCGCACTGCGGCACCTGCTCCTCAATCCAGGCGCGCTGGACGGGGTGCAGCGTCCCGTCCTTGGCCAGTCCTTCGAGCGTGGTGATCTCGCCCCTCACGGCGGAACACGGCGTAATACACGAGCGCACCGCGGCGCCGTTGATGATCACGGTGCAGGCGCCGCACTGGCCGAGTCCGCAGCCAAAATGCGGGCCCTGCACGCCGACGTCGTTGCGCAGGATGTAGAGCAACGGCGTCGAGGGGTCGATGTCCAAGGTGTGCGTGCCGCCGTTCACTTTCAACGTGATGATGCTCATTCACCAGACTCCTTGCGAGTTGAGGATAGCCTCTCGCTGCGCGCCGGCCTCTTGCGGCCGGACCCGCGGCTAGTCTACATCACGGCGACCTTATCACTCGATTGGCCAGTGGTTGTCGCGACCGAGAGCGTCGGCGATTGTCAGTCCGATTCAAGGTCGGCCGCCCAACGATGGGGCGAGGATCGAAGGCGCGATTCGGCTGCTGGATGTGCCAGGATTCCCGGCCAGCCGTGGCAACAGGTGGCAACGGGATCTACCGAGACCGCGAGCTGGTCTCGGTAGCGTGACGTGGTTGGCGGGGTCGACGGGACTCGAACCCGCGGCCTCCGGCGTGACAGGCCGGCGTTCTAGCCAACTGAACTACGACCCCTACGGACGATGGGATTCGGGATTGGGGATTGGGGATTTGGGATTTGGGATTTGGGATTCGGTGGCGTCACGCTGCAAGAGCACATCGCGAATCCCGAACCCCGAATCCCAAATCCCAAATCCCGTCCACGATCACTGAGTGGGCGGTACAGGACTCGAACCTGTGACAGCCGGCGTGTAAAGCCGGTGCTCTACCACTGAGCTAACCGCCCCTACCGCCAAAACGAGCCATTATACGTTGCCTTCCACGCGAGCAGCAATATCGCGACGAGCACGCCGAGGAGGGCTCGGTGCTCGCGATTCGCGATCGCCCGGGTGAGGGCGAACCGCTGACGGGCGTCGCCGCTCGCAACCTCGCTCCGAAGAAACGCGCGTTCGCTCCTGATGGACGCCGTCAGCGTCGCGACGAGGTAGACCGCGATCAGGCCTGCCGCGATCGCACTCGCCGACGCGATCGCGAGGCCGGCACCGATGATTGACGAGCCCAGATACAGCGGGTGCGCGAAAGAACGATACGGGCCCGACGTGGTGACCTGCTGCGCTTTCGTCAGATGCCCGGCCGCCCAGACGCGCAAGCCCTCGCCCACGAGCGCTATCGCGACCCCGGCGACCAGCGTGGTGTCGGTCGGCCGCGCGAGCCACAAGACCACGGGACCGAGCACAAACCCGAGCGTCACACGGCGACGGGCCAAGGTTGGGAGCAGCGACTTCAAGACCTCACCGAGCTCGATGGGACTGCCGCGAGCACTTCGTCCACCTCGATGTCGAGCAGGCACATTCGGGGTCGCACGCAGCGTCGCCGGTGGTGACACTGGCAGGTCGCGTCGCGTGAAATCGTGACGGCATCGGGCGACAACGGCCCGTTGCGCGAGGGCCGCGTGGGGCCGTAGAGACCGACCACGGGAGTGCCGAGCGCCGCCGCAACGTGCGTGGGTCCGGTGTCGCCGGAGATCACGACTGTTGCGTGACCGACGAGCGCGACGAGATCGACGATCGATGTCGCCGGCGCCAACAGTACCGCGCCGGGGGCGCCAGCCGCCACTGCCCGCGCAAGTGCTTCCTCGCCTGGTCCCCACACGACGATCGACTTCAAGCCGTCTCGCGTATGCAGAGCCTCCGCAAGAGTGGCGAAGCGTGCGGCCGGCCATCGCTTGTTCGGCCAGGCCGCCCCCGGGTTGAGCACCGCGTACCGGCCCCCAACCTCGTCGCGCATCTTCCGCGCGACCTCCGAATCGACGCGATCGATGGGAAATTCCGGCGTGCCGGCCGTGATGCCCAGTGGCTGCAGAAGTCCGAGGTTCACTTCCACCACGTGCCGCGTCTCGCGCTTGTCGTACATGCCGTCGCCGCCCGGGTCGTGCACTTCGGTGTAGAACGGCCGCGCAAAGCGCTCGCGCAGATAACGGGAGGAGAAGCCGATCACACGCGGCGCGCCGGAACTGCGGGCGAGCACGGCCGACTTCAACAGGCCCTGCAGATCCAGCACCACGTCGTACTCAATTCGCCGCAGCTCACGGATCGTGGCAAGCAGCGACATCTCACCGCCCGTCCCATCGCCCATCACAAGACGACGATCGATGAGGGGGACCAAGTCGAGGATCGCGCGATGTCTGGCGCCGACCAGCCAGTCGATGCGCGAGGTTGGAAAGGCCCGACGAAGGGCCGCGGCCACGGGAATCCCGTGCACGACGTCGCCGAGAGCGCCCAGGCGGACAAGGAGGAAGCGGGGCACGGTAGTCAGTCAGCAGTCGGCAGTCAGCAATCAGCAATCAGCAATCAGCAGTCGGCAGTCGGCAGTCATCAGTCGACTGCTCCGAAACCCAAGATGCCCTTCAATAGGTCGCGCGTGGAGTGTTCCTTTGGATCGCCGACAATCGCGATGCGGCCCCCGTACTCACGGACGACCGCACGCTCTGGCACGGTGTCGACGGTGTAGTCGGTTCCCTTGCAGTGCACGTCGGGCTTGAGCTGCATCAAGAGGCGTTCGACGTTCGCATCACCGAAGATGACGACGTAGTCGACCCCACGCAGCGCCGCGACGATCTCGGCGCGGTCGGCGGCGGGTTGAAGCGGCCGCCCGGCGCCTTTGAGCGCGGCCACCGACCGATCGTCGTTGACCGCCACAATCAGACGGTCGGCTTCAGCGGCCGCGCCGCGCAGATACCGGACGTGGCCGACGTGCAGCAGATCGAAGCAGCCGTTGGCCAGCGCGACCGTCAGCCCTGCGGCCCGATCGCGCGCCACGGCAGCGGCCAGTTGGGACTCGGTAAGAATCACGAGCGGCGTCCTTGCGGGGGACCCTCTTGTGACCAATTCTCGATCGTCGTGTCGTGATCGCTCGTGACGGCATCGGCCAGCTCTCGGGCCGATACGGTGGCGGTTCCGCGTTTCATCACGACGAGGCCGGCGGCGTAGTTGGCCAGGCGCGCCGCCTCGTAGAACGACGCACCCGCCGCGAGCGCCAGACCGCACGTGGCGATGACGGTATCGCCGGCGCCTGTCACATCGGCAACCTCATCGGACCCGAAAATCGGCACATGCACGGTCGGCTGCTTGGGCTCGAAAAGAGCCATGCCGCGACTGCCGCGTGTCACCAGTACCGCCTGCATCGCCGTCCGTTCGAGGAGCAGTCGACCCGCCTGCTCCAGTACCGTCTCATCGTCATTCACGTGAATCCCCAACACCGCCTCGACCTCCGACTCGTTGGGCGTACACGTCGTGAAGCCGCGGTAGTCGAGCAGCCGGTAGCGCGAATCGACGAGCACCGGCACCGGCCGCCGGCGGGAGCGCTGCGCCAGGCGGCGGCGAACGATGTCGGCCAACGCGGGCGTCACCAGGCCCGAGCCGTAGTCGGAGAGCAGCACCGCGTCGCACGCGTCGAGCGCGGGCCCGAGCCGGCTCGCCAGCGCGCGGCTGACCGAGCTGCCAAGCGGCCAGCCGGCCTCGCGATCGATCCTCACGATCTGCTGCTTGGCGGAATGCACGCCGCCCGCGAGAATCCGCGTCTTGACGGGCGTCCGGTACCCACGCGCGCGGACCACGTGCCGGCCGTCCACGCCGGCGCGCAGGCTCGCGAGCAGGCGGCGGCCTTCAGGGTCGGCGCCCACCAGACCAACCAATCGCGCACGGCCACCGAGCGCCGCCACATTGTTCGCGGCATTCCCCGCGCCGCCGGCGACCATCTCCGTCGCACTGTAATTGAGGATGAGCACCGGCGCCTCGCGAGAGACGCGGGCGACCTCGCCGTAGATGAATTGGTCGGCGATGAGGTCGCCCACGACGAGCACGCGCCGGCTTGAGAAGCCGTCGATGAGGCCGAGGAGACGCTCTTTGCGCTCCGCCTCACCGGCCAGGGGATGAACCGAACGGGCAATCAACATTTGGGACTTGGGATTTGGGATTCGGGATTCGGGGCTGGAGCGCGATGCTTGCGCAGAATCCAGCCGGTCGCCGCCGCAAGGTCGTCGACGATGGCGTCGGCAAACAAGCTGGCCTGAGGCTGTTCCTCTTCGTTGGCCCCGTATCCGGTTCGCACCAGAAGACCGCGTGCGCCGATCGCTCGCGCGAGCGCCACGTCGATCCACTTGTCGCCGACAACGTACGAACGCGCGGTGTCGACGCCGAGATCGCGAACCGCACGATCGATCAACCCGCGCCCGGGCTTGCGGCATTCACAACTTCTGGCGTACGCCTCGACGCTGCCGTTCGGATGATGCGGACAATAGTAGTACGCGTCAATCCGCGCGCCGCCTGCCTGAACGATCGACGTGAGATGTCGGTGGACTTCCTCGACGGCCGCCTCGCTGAAGTACCCGCGAGCCACGCCAGACTGGTTGGTCACCACGACAACCGGCAGGCCGGCGCGATTGAACGCGCGGATCGAATCGACGGTCCATGGATAGACGGTCACCTGATCGATGCGACCGACGTAGCCAACGTCCTCGATGAGGGTCCCGTCACGATCGAGAAACACCGCCCCTCTCACAGCGTCCGCCGAACCGCGTCGACGACCATGTCCACGCCGACGCCTTTCATGCACTCGTGATCGTACGGGCACTCGCGCAGCATGCAGGGGCGGCACCAGACCTGATGCGCGAGCACGGTGTGCCGGTCGCCTCGCGGTCCGGTGAGGCGCTCGTCGGTCGGCCCGAAGACCGCTGTCACGCTGACGCCGAGCGCGGCGCCGAGGTGCATCGCACCCGAGTCGTTTGACACCAGCGCGCGACACGACGAGAGCGTCGCGGCGAGCGTCGGCAGATCGGTCCCCATCAGATTCAGCATGGGCGCGCCGCCGGCTGACGCTTCGATCTCCTGTCCGATCGGCGCGTCGGCCTGACTGCCCACGAGCACCGACCGGATGCCATCGTCGGCAAGCGACCGTGCGAGCCCGGCAAACGACGGGGCGGGCCATCGCCTGGCCGTTCCATACGCCGTGCCGGGCGCCATCGCGACGAGCGGCGTGCGACCATCCCACCCGGCGCTCGTCAACGCGCGCGCGCCGGCTTCGCTGAGCTCCGGCGAGAGCACGATGCGCGGCTCGGCGGGACCGCTGGGGAATCCGAGCGCGCAGGTGAGCTGCTGGTAGTAATCCACCTGATGCTGCCCCGCCGGCGGATCGATCGCGCGCGTCAGCAGCGGCCGGCGCCAGTCGGTGCGGTATCCCCAGCGCTCGGGAATGCCCGCGCGCGCCGCCACGAGCGCGACATGAAAGGAGTTGGGCAGCAGCAGCGCCGCCTCGAACGACGAGAGGGCGGGCGAGGCGTCCCAACCCTGCTTCTCGATCGCGACAACTTGATCGATCCCAGGCACGAGGCCGAACAGCGGCGCGATGGTGGGTCGCGCGGCAATCGCCACCGAACGTTCAGGCATCGACCGGCGCACATCGGCAATCGCCGGCAGCGACATGATCGCGTCGCCGAGCCAATTGGGAGCAAACACCACAAGACGTCGCACGCTGGCGTTCATGTTAGGCTGAAGCGAGATCGCGCGCAAACGGCCGAGACGTGAAGATCGCACTGCTCCAAATCAACCCGATCGTCGGCGACCTTGCGGGAAACACGCGTCTGATTGCGGACGCAGCTCGCGCGGCCGGCCGCCAGGGCGCCGATCTGGCCGTCACGCCGGAGCTCGCGCTGGTCGGCTACCTGCCGCGCGACCTGCTGCTCGACGCGTCGTTCGTCGCGCGCGCCTGGGACGCCGCGGCTGAGATGGCACGCGAACTGGTCGGCCAGCCGCCGGTGCTCGTCGGCCTTCCGGAACCGAATCCGTCCGACGTCGGGCGGCCGTTGTTCAACACGGCCCTGCTCCTGCGTGAGGGAGGGACGGACCAGCGGTTTCGTAAAGCTCTCCTTCCCACCTACGACGTGTTCGACGAGGACCGCTATTTCGAACCATTCTCCGGCGCCCAGATCCTCGAGCTCGGAGGCCGGCGCATCGGCATCAGCATCTGCGAGGATGTCTGGAACGATCGCGATTTCTGGAAGCGCCGGCGCTACCACCACGATCCCATCGAAGAACTGGTCGGCGCCGGCGCGCAGGCGATCGTCAATCTGTCGGCGTCGCCGTTTACCGTCGGCAAACAGCGCCTGCGCGAGGACATGCTCGCAAGCATGGCGCGCAGGCATCACGTGCCGGTCCTGTACGTCAACCAGGTCGGCGGCAACGACGATCTGGTGTTCGACGGGCGGAGCACCGCGTTTAATCATGATGGCCTGCCGATCGCCCGTGGCCGGTCGTTTGAGGCCGATGTCGTCGTCTGCGATCCCGACCGTGGCGCGCCCATCGGGCCGGCGACCGATCTTCGCGCGGAATCGGAAATCTGGCGGGCGCTCGTGCTCGGCACGCGCGACTACGTCCGCAAGTGCGGCTTCACCCGCGTCGTCGTCGGTTTGTCCGGCGGCGTCGACTCGGCGCTCACCGCCGCGATCGCTGCCGAAGCCGTCGGCCCCTCGCACGTGCTCGGCGTACTGATGCCCTCGCCGTACTCGAGCCGCGGCAGCATCGACGATTCGCTGCAGCTTTCCGCCACCCTCGGCATCGAGACGCTGACGCTCCCCATCGAACAGGCCATGCGAGCGATGGAGCACACACTCGCCGGCGCCTTTGCGGGCGCCCCGCCAGACGTGACCGAAGAAAACATTCAGGCGCGCATCCGCGGCAATCTGCTCATGGCGCTGTCGAACAAACGCGGGGCGCTGCTCCTGACGACCGGGAATAAATCAGAAATCGCGGTCGGCTACTGCACGCTCTACGGCGACATGTCGGGCGGCCTGGCCGTGATTGCCGACGTGCCAAAGACGATGGTGTATCGCGTGGCGCGGGGGCTGAACGAGACGCGCGGCCGCGCGGTCGTTCCCGAGCCGACACTGACCAAGGCGCCCTCGGCCGAGCTCAGGCCGAATCAGACCGATCAGGACACGCTACCGCCCTACGAGATCCTCGACGACATCCTGCAGCGGCACATCGAGCAGCACCAACCGGCCGACGCCATCGTCGCAGCCGGCTTCGATCCTGTGACGGTCCGCCGGGTGCTCGACATGGTGCACCGCGCCGAGTTCAAGCGGAAGCAGGCGGCGCCCGGGCTGAAGGTCACCGATCGCGCGTTCGGCACCGGGTGGCGCATGCCGATCGCGGCCAAGGCAGACTTCTCGGCAGGCTGTAGCAGGCTGCAGTAGTGTCCGGCTTCAGCCGGACCCGTCACGGACGTCACGGTCCGCCTGAAGGCGGACACTACAGTTGCCAAGGTCACTCCCGCCACCGCCGGTGCATCCACAGCCACAGATCGGGATGGCGCCGGACGTACATCTCGAGCACGTCCGTACAGCGCTGCGTGAACTCGCGGATGGCGTTCTCGCTGTCGGCGCTTGGCGGCTGAATGGGGTGTTCGTAGATCATCCGATAGCGGCCGACGCCGTTGGGGAGCGCGAACACCGGCACGACCGGTGCGCCGGTCCGGAGCGCCAAGGCGGCGAGCGCCGGGGTTGTGGCCGCGGACCGATCGAAGAACTCGACAGTCACGGCGTCGGCGCCCTCGACGTGCTGGTCGATGAGCAGCGCCACGCCGTGTCGTGCGCGCAGCGTCCGCATCATGCGCCACACGGCGCCCTGGCGATAGATCACTGAGTTGCCGGTACACCGCCGGACGCGCTCCAGCAGCGCGTTCAGCTGCGGATTATCGAGCGTCCGGGCCACCACGGCGAACGGCTCAAACTGCAGCGCGTGCGCGATGCCGTTGAGCTCCCAGTAGCCGAAGTGCCCTGTATAGAAAAGGACGCCCTTGCCCTGCGCGTACGCCTGGCGCGTGCGATCGTCGCCTTCAAACTCGATACGCGCCAGCATCGCGGCGGGCGACAGGGCGCTGAACCGCAGCAGCTCGAAGAACAGCCGGCCGAAGTGGCCGAACGCCCCGCGGACGATCGCGCGACGCTCCTTCGCTGAACGCGCGGGAAACGCGGCGGCCACGTTCTCGTCAGCCACCCGCCGGTGCGTGCGATCGAGCGTGTAGAAGGCGAGGCCGGCGAGCGTTCCGCAGGCAGAGACGAGCCTGTCGGGCGTCACGCGCACGAGGCCTTGCAGCGCGCGGACGACCAGATACTCGATGCGGTGTCTCACGGGCCGCCTTCGCGCCGTCGGCGCTCCGGCGAGCCTGGCCGTCGCTCGCCAGCGTCGGACGCGAGCGGAGGCTGGTGCGAAGGCGCGAGACTGCTGGCGCGTGCGGCGTGGATACGCGCCAGGAGCCAGTCGCGAAATGCGTCGGCCGGATCGATGGCGACTGAGAGCGGCACCGAGGCGATGGGGAGATCGCCCAGATCGCACGCCGCGAGGCGCACGGCGTCCTTCTCCGTGGTCAGCACAATCGCCGCCGTCGAGGACTTGGCGGCACGGGCGATCCGTGTGATGTCCGATTGGCTGAAGCGATGATGATCTCCAAACGCCTGCGTCCCGACCACGCGCCATCCGGCCGCCTCGATGTCGGAGAAGAAACGGCCGGGGCGCGCGACGCCCGCCAGCGCAAACACCCGTGATTGGGGCGGGACGACCACCGATTCGCGCGGAAGCGCCATCCTCCGGGGTGCCCCGAGCACGCGTGTCACGCCAAATGCCGTTCGGGCGCCGAGCGCGCGCGCGATGCGTTCGACGGCGGCGGGATAGCGGGCCGTCACCAGCACGGCGTCGGCCCAGGCCGCGGCAGCAAGCGGCTCGCGCAGCCGGCCCGCCGGCAACGGTCGATCGGCGAGGTCCTCTTCCGATACGAGGAGCAAGTCGACGTCACGCGCGAGGGCGAGGTGCTGAAAGCCGTCATCGAGGACGTGTACGGTGGCGCCGAAGCGGCGCTCGGCCAGACAACCCGACCGATACCGGTCGGCGCCGACCAGCACACAGACGCCAGGGAGCGCCTGCGCGAGCATCAACGGCTCGTCGCCCGCCGTCTCGATGGCCGCACGAATCGCCGTGCCGTCGGACACCACGGTGACGCCATCGGTCGCCACCCGCCGCCCGTACCCGCGCGTCAGGATGGCCGGCCGCTCCCCGTGGTCGAGGAGAAGCCGCGCGACGTACTCCGCCACAGGCGTCTTGCCGCTGCCACCGACGGCCAGGTTTCCAACGCTCACGACCGGGCGTTCGAGGTGCCGCTGCCGCGAGGGGTAGCGCGCGTACCACCGTCGCCGCCACGCCGTGGCCGCAGTGTACAGAGTGGAGGCAGCCCTCGCAATCACAAGTCCAAGCGGGCGGTCCTCGTCAATGCACTAATCGGAAGGGACGCACGACGGCACCCGTGCGCATGGGCGGCAGCAGCTCCGCGATCGTGTCGAGCGTCTTGTCCTTCGCGCCGCGGTTGGCCTCGACCAGTGCGCGGGCGGCCGCTCCCAGCCGCGCGCGGCATACCGGATCGGTGACGAGCGTCAGCAGTACTTCTTCCAACTCCCGGCCGGATCCCACCTGCATGGCCGCACCGCTCGCCACAAACCCGTCGGCGATCTCCTTGAAGTTCCCCATGTGGGGGCCGAACACGATGGGCTTACCGAACATGGCGGGCTCGAGAATGTTGTGACCACCGTGATCGACGAGGCTGCCGCCCACGAAGACGGCCGTGGCGATCTGGTACAGCTGCGCGAGCTCGCCAATCGAATCCAGGACGACGACGTCGGCGTGCGGCTCGGCGTCGATGGCCAGCTCCGATCGCCGGACGGTGACGTGTCCGGCCTCGCGCGCCATCCGCTCGACCTCGCCGAATCGCTCGGGCTGGCGTGGCGCCACCACCAGCAGCGCGGTGGGCATCGTGTTCTTGATGCGCCCGTAGGCGTTCAGCACCGCCGCCTCTTCGCCTCGGGAAGTGCTCCCGGCGACAATGACGGTCCGGCTCGACGGGACGCGGAAGAACCGGAGCACGCGCTCGCGCGGCTTGCCGTGCACGATCGCCGACCGATTCTCGAGCGAGTCGAACTTCAAGCTGCCGGTCATCGTGATGCGCACCGGATCGGCGCCAAGGTCTCTCAGGCGCCTGGCCGACTCTTCGCTCTGCATGCAGAACCGATCGACGTCGGCGAGCACGCGGCGAAGAAACGGCCGGATCAGCCGGTACCGCGGATACGACCGTGACGAAATCCGTCCGTTGATGACCACCGTCTTCACGCCGCGCTTGCGGCAGGCGTGCAGCAGGTTCGGCCAGATTTCGGTCTCCATCATCACGAACAGGCGCGGCTTGACGAGGCCCAGCGTGCGGCGGACGATGAAGGCCCAGTCGAAGGGAAAATAAAATACGGCGTCCACGTGCTGCAGGCTGCGCGCCACCTGCTGTCCGGCCATCGTCGTGGTGGAGACAAACAGCCGCAGCCGGGGGTAGCGCGTCCTGAGATCCTCAACGAGCGCCCGCGCCGTCAGCGCCTCGCCCACCGACACGGCGTGAATCCAGATCGACTCCTCGCCATCGACGTTGAACGACACCGGGAGGTACCCGAGCCGCTGGCCAAGACTGCCGATGTACTTGCGATGGCGAATCGCCTGGTACGCGAAGTACGGCGACACGACGACCAAGACCAGAAGCGCGAGCAGGCTGTAGGCCAGATACATGACGGCGGAGGGATATTGTAGAATGAAACGTTTGTCTGGAGGCCATCGATGTCAGTCAGAGTGGGGATTAACGGATTCGGCCGGATCGGCCGCAACATCATGCGCGCGGCGCTCGGCGACAAGAACATCGACTTTGTCGCCGTCAACGATCTCACCAGCACCAGCACGCTCGCGCATCTGCTGAAGTACGACTCGATCCTGGGGAACCTGCACGCTCGCGTGGAGGCCAAGGCCGACAGAATCTCGGTCGAGGGGGACGAGTTCAAGGTGCTCTCCAAGCGCGATCCGGCCGAGCTGCCGTGGAAGGAGCTCGGCGTCGACGTCGTGTTCGAGTCGACGGGGCTCTTTACCGACCGCGTCTCAGCCGCCAAGCACCTCGCCGCAGGCGCCAAGCGCGTCGTCATCACGGCGCCCGCCAAGGGTCCCGACCTCACCGTCGTGTTGGGCGTCAACGACGATAATTACGATCCGGCGAAGCATCGGATCGTCTCGAACGCCTCCTGCACCACCAACTGCCTGGCGCCGCTCGCCAAGGTGATTCACCAGGCGTTCGGGATCAAGAAAGGGTGGATGACGACCATCCATTCGTACACCAACGACCAGCAGCTGCTCGATCTGCCGCACAAGGACCTGCGGCGCGCGCGCGCCGCCGCGCTGTAGATGATTCCGACGACCACCGGCGCGGCGCTGGCGGTGGGTGAAGTGCTCCCCGATCTCAAGGGCAAGCTCGACGGCTTCGCCATGCGCGTGCCGACGCCCAATGTCTCGGTTGTCGATCTCGCGGTGCTCGTCGAGAAGAAGACGACAGGCGACGAGGTGAATGCGGCGCTCAAGGCAGCATCCGAAGGAGCGCTCAAGGGGATTCTGGCCTACTCGACCGACCCGCTGGTATCGATCGACTTCAAGGGCAATGCCCACTCCTCCATCGTCGACGCGCCGTACACGAAGGTGATGGACGGCGATTTCGTCAAGGTCCTCTCCTGGTACGACAACGAATGGGGCTACTCGAGCCGCTGTGTCGATCTGTTGCGGCTGCTCGTCAAGCGCGGGCTGTAGGCCGGGGTTTTTGGACCCGGCGTCCTCCATGCCGAAGCTCTCCATTAAAGATCTCGACCTCAAGGGCCAGCGCGCCTTCGTCCGCGTGGATTTCAACGTACCTCTGAAGGACGGAACGATCGGCGACGACACGCGCATCCGGGCGTCGCTCCCAACGATTCAGTACGCGCTCGAACGCGGCGCCACCGTCGTCCTCGCCAGCCATCTCGGCCGGCCGAAGGGCAAGAAGAGTCCACAGTTCAGCCTGCGGCCCGTCGCCGATCGCCTCGCGGCGGTGCTCGGCCGTCCGGTGGCCTTCGCCGAAGACTGCATCGGCGAGGACGTGAAGCAGGCGGTCGATGGGATACGCCGAGCGGGTGGCGGCGTCCTGCTCCTCGAAAACCTGCGTTTCCACCCCGAGGAAGAGAAGAACGATCCTCAATTCGCCGCGGCCCTGGCCTCCCTCGCCGACCTGTACGTGGACGATGCGTTCGGGGCGGCGCACAGGGCGCATGCGTCGGTCGAAGGCATCACCCACAGCGTCCGCCGCGCCGCGGCCGGGCTGCTGATGGAACAGGAGCTGCGGTACCTCGGGCACGCGATCGAGTCGCCAGAGCGACCCTTCGTCGCGATTCTTGGCGGCGCCAAAGTGTCCGATAAGATCGACGTGATTGACAACCTGGTGGGTAAGGTCGACCGTCTGCTCATCGGCGGCGCGATGGCGTACACGTTTTTCAAGTCGCGCGGCGTCGCGATCGGGCGGTCGCTGGTCGAGGACGACAAGATCGAGGCCGCGCGCCGAATCGAGACCGGCGCGGCCAGCCGAGGTGTTCGGCTCGAGCTGCCGGTGGATCATGTGGTGACGGATCGCATTGAAGCCGGCGCCTCGCACGAGGTGCTGGGCATCGGCGACGCGCGCATCGGCGACCGCTTCGGCGTCGATATCGGACCGGCGACCATCCGGGCGTACGAGACGTCGATTGCCGGCGCCAAGACGGTCGTCTGGAACGGGCCCATGGGCATCTTTGAGATCGATGCGTTCGCGGCAGGTACCAACGCCGTGGCCCGGGCCCTCGCCGCCGTCAAGGGCACGACGATCGTCGGCGGCGGCGACTCGATTGCCGCCGTGAAGAAGGCGGGGATCGCGGATCGGATCACGCACATCTCGACCGGCGGCGGCGCCTCGCTGGAGTTTCTGGCCGGCCGCGTGCTGCCCGGCGTAGCGGCCCTTAGTGAGAAATAATTGCGCCTGCGGGTCCGTACAGCCTTCTCCCGAGGCCGAGAGTCTCGCGACGTAATTGCTGATGTAGTCATTTCTGATGTAGTCGTTTCTGATGTAGTCGTTTCTGATGTAGTCGTTTCTGATGTAGTGTCCGGCTTCAGCCGGACCCGACACCTATGCGCATCCCCTTCATTGCTGGGAATTGGAAGATGTTCAAGACCGTGCAGGAAACGGTCGTGTTCGTCAAAGAGCTGGGCGGCTTCGTCAAGGACGTCGCCGACGTCGAGATCGTCGTGGCGCCGCCGTTCACCTCCGTGCACAGCGCCGCTGTTGCCGCACGCAACACCAACATCGGTGTGGCGGCGCAGGATCTCTATTGGGAACGCGAGGGCGCGTTTACTGGCGAAGTGTCGGCGAGCATGATCAAAGAGGCCGGCGCCGAGTACGTCATCGTCGGACACTCCGAGCGGCGGCGGCTGTTTGGCGACACCGACCGGGCGGTGAATCGCAAGGCGATCGCCGCCATCGGGGCCGGGCTCACGCCGATTGTCTGCGTCGGAGAAACACTCGAGGAGCGCGAGCGCGACCAGACGCTCGCCGTGCTCGATCGGCAGGTCAAGGACGGCCTCGACGGCCTCACAGGCGATCAGGTCGGCGAGATCGTCGTCGCCTACGAGCCCGTGTGGGCGATCGGCACCGGTCGCCATGCGACGGCAGCTCAGGCTGGCGAGGCCCACGCCCACATTCGGAAGCGGCTCGGTCAGTGGTTTGGTGCAGGCGCCGCCGATCGCTGCCACGTCATTTACGGCGGGAGCGTCAAGCCGGAGAACATCAGCGAGCTCATCGCCGAGCCCGATGTCGATGGAGCGCTCGTCGGAGGCGCGAGCCTCGAGGTCGGGAGCTTCGCCGACATCGTGACGAAGAGCCGGCCGGCTGCAGTATAATTGTTGCCCGCGATGGAGCCGACGGCGCCAGGTCCGACGCCCGCCGCAGCTCATCGCGAGGCCGTTCCCAGCGAGACTTACTCATGCTGTACTACCTGACCACGACGCTCTATGTGCTCGTCTGCATCGTGCTGCTGCTGGTGATCCTGTTGCAGCAGGGTAAAGGCGATATCGCGGCGGCGTTTGGCGGCGGCGGCAGCCAGTCGGCGTTCGGCGCGCGCGCCGGCGCGACCGTGCTGACCAAGGCGACGGCCGTGCTGGCGGTGCTCTTCATGCTTGGGGCGCTCGTGCTCGTGATCTTCGGGCAGCGGGGACCAGGCTCGGTTGTGAGCGGCACGCCGGCGCCGCGACCGGCGCCTGCGGCACCCACGCAGGCTCCTCCCTCTGCGCCAACGGTGCCCGGGGCCACGACTCCGTCGTCATCGACTCCGGCGGCCCCGGCGAATACAACGCCGTCACCAGCGCCGGCAAGTACGCCGCCGGCTCAGCCGCCGCTGCCGCCCGCGCCGCGGTAGAATCGACGATCAGTAAACAATCAGCAATCAACAATCGGCAATCAGCAATTCATCC
>MELA01000020.1 GCA_001767495.1 Acidobacteria bacterium RIFCSPLOWO2_12_FULL_65_11
CCACCGATACGACCGCCGCATAGCAGCAGACGACGAACGTGGCGAGCAGGAGGAAGGACCCCAGTGCGGCCATGCAGCCCTTACAATCCCGCCGACTTGTTGGCCGCTTCGTACTTCGACGGACACTTCGCGATCACGCCATTCGGATCGGTCTGGAAGCCCTGAGTCGTCAGCCGTCCTTTCAGCACCACTTCCGCTTCGTCATTGAACGTGTCGGGCACGATGCCCTTGTAATAGGCGTCGACGATGTGGCCCGGCTGACCTGAGCGCGATGGATTGTTCTGTACCTTGAATTTCCATTCGAGCGTGTCGGGCTTCCGCAGTCGCGAGCCGGGCACCACGTAGCCGTGCAGCTGGAGCTGCTTGCCCTCCCAAGCCTGTGGATTCGTCATGACCTCGTCGACGTGCAGGAAGTACTCGGTGCCTTCGCGCAGGGTCGACCACATCAGACCCGTAAAGGCGAGGATGAGCACCGTCGCCGTCGCGCCTATCTTGATATATCGGTGTGTCATAAGGACTTCTGGGAAGAGGTCACCGCTGAGAATAGCCCGAATATCGACCGGATGCAATCTGCCTGAGCAGTTCGTGGACGGTGGCGACCGGCAGGCCCACAACGTTCGAATAAGAACCTTCGATGCGGGGGATGAACCGCGAGGCGAGCCCCTGGATCGCGTAGGCGCCCGCCTTGTCCCGCCCTTCTCCACCGCCCACATACCAGGCCACGTCGGTCTCGCCCAGGCGGGAGAACTCGACCGTGCTCATCTCGACTTGACCGACTTCACTCGCGCCCGCCCGCAGGCTGACCCCGGTGACGACTTCGTGGCGCCGGCCGGACAGCTTTCGAAGCATCTCGGCCGCGTGGCGGTCGTCGCGCGGCTTGCCGAGGATCTCGCCGTCGATGACGACCGCCGTGTCCGCGGCGAGAACGACGACCTCGTCGGTCCGTACGTAGTGTGCGGCTTTAGCCGGACCTCCCGCGATCGCCTCCGCCGCCCGTGCGGACTTCTCGGTCGCCAGACGCCGCACATACGCCTGCGGAGACTCGCCCGGCCGGGCCGTTTCGTCCACCTCGACCGCGAGTATCTCGAACTCGAACCCCGCCTCGCGCAGCAGTTCGGCGCGCCGCGGTGAGGCGGATGCAAGGATCAAGCGCATGATAGATTGTAGCCGTGCGTCCCATTGCGCATGTTGTGCCGGCGGCCCTGATGGAGTTGCTGCGCACGACGCCGCTCTCAGTAGGCAAGGTCGGATTCGCCTGGCGCGCGGTCGTCGGCCCGGCGATCGAGCGGGCCACCTCTGTCAAGCTCGAGGGCGACATGCTCATCGTCGAGACGACAAGCCCGCAATGGGCGAACGAGATCAGGCGTTCGTCGGCGACGATTCTCATGCGCCTGGAGTCGTTTCTTGGCAAGGACGTGGTGAAGAGCATCACCGTGCGCCGGCATCATCGGTAGGGCATGCGTCACAGTGTCATCGTCAGCGCCGTCCGCACCCCCACGGGAAAGTTTCTCGGCGCGCTCAAGGCGTTCACCGCTCCGCAGCTCGGCGCGCTGGTGGTGGCCGAAGCCGTCCGCCGCGCCGGCATTGACACGACGATCGTCGACGAATGCATCATGGGTAACGTCGTCAGCGCCGGACTCGGCCAGAATCCGGCGCGACAGGCGGCCCTCAAGGGCGGGCTTGCCGATCACGTCGCCGCACTCACCATCAACAAGGTCTGCGGATCGGGCCTCAAGGCCGTCATGCTGGCCGATCAGGCCATCCGTCTCGGCGACATCGATATCGCCGTCGCGGGCGGGATGGAATCGATGAGCAACTGCCCCTACCTGTTGCCTCGGGTGCGCGAGGGGTTGCGCATGGGCCACGGCGAGGTCATCGACGCGATGATCAACGACGGTCTGTGGTGCGCCTTCGAGCAGTGCCACATGGGCCAGGCCGGCGAGCTCGTCGCCGAGCAGTACCAGGTTGGTCGCGCGGCGCAAGACGAGCATGCCGCCCGCAGCCACCAGCGGGCCGCCGCGGCCACCGCGCAGGGGTTGTTCAAGGACGAGATACTCCCGGTGTCGATTCCCCAACGCAAGGGTGCGCCCCTCGTCGTGGATCGCGACGAGTCGGTCCGGGCCGACTCGACCGCCGAAGCCCTTGGCAGGCTCGCACCGGCGTTTAGGAAAGATGGTTCGGTGACGGCTGGCAACGCTTCGGGCGTCAGCGACGGGGCGTCAGCGCTCGTGCTGACGGCCGAAGAACGCGCGCGCGCGCTCGGTCTCGCGCCGATCGCGCGGGTCGTGGCGCAGGCGACGACCGGCCTCCCGCCCAAGCATCTACTGATGACTCCGGTCGAAGCCGTCCGGCGCGTGGCCGAGAGGGCCGGCTGGAATCTGCGGGATGTCGATCTGTTCGAAATCAACGAGGCGTTCTCGGTGCAGTCGGTGGCTGTCTTGAACGAGCTTGGACTCGACCCATCCAGGGTGAACGTGCACGGCGGCGCCGTCGCGCTCGGCCATGCCATCGGCTCGAGCGGCGCTAGGATTCTGACGACGCTCGTTTATGCGCTGACGCATCGGAACGTCAAGCGCGGCATTGCGGCACTGTGTCTGGGTGGCGGCAACGGCGTCGCGCTCGCAGTCGAGCGGATCTGAAATGCTGCCACGAAAACACGAAAGAGAGCAATTGATTAAGACCGTTGGCGTGGTCGGCGCGGGCGCGATGGGGAGCGGCATCGCGCAGGTGTTCGCCCAGGCCGGCTTCTCCGTCCAGTTGGTGGATCTCGCGCAGCCGATCCTGGATCGTGCGCGCGCGACAATCGACAACAGCCTTACTAAATTC
Source organism: Acidobacteria bacterium RIFCSPLOWO2_12_FULL_65_11 (assembly GCA_001767495.1). Classification (GTDB taxonomy): domain Bacteria; phylum Acidobacteriota; class Vicinamibacteria; order Vicinamibacterales; family CAVVIG01; genus 2-12-FULL-65-11. The sequence continues at coordinate 2,827 of MELA01000020.1, forward strand.
GTCGAGAAAGGCAAGATTGCCGCCGCCGATCGCGACGCGACGTGGCGGCGCCTCTCGACGGCCACGTCGCTCGATGCGCTCGCCAATGCCGACTACATCGTCGAAGCGATTGTCGAAGACGCCAACGCGAAATGCGAGCTCTTCGCCAGCCTCGATGCTCGCCTGAGTCCCGACGTCATTCTGGCGTCGAACACCTCGTCGATCTCCATCACGTCGCTTGGCGCCGCCACGAAGAGGCCGGACAAAGTCCTCGGCATGCACTTCATGAACCCCGTGCCGCTCATGCCGCTCGTCGAGATGGTCCGCGGGCAGACGACGTCGGCCGAGTCGATGCGGATTGGATCGGAGCTGTGCACCAGGCTGGGCAAGACGCCCGTCGAAGCGGCCGACTACCCTGGCTTCATCGCCAACCGCATCCTGATGCCGATGATCAACGAGGCCATCTACGCCCTGATGGAAGGCGTCGGCACGCCCGAAGCCATCGACACGGTGATGAAACTGGGCATGAACCATCCCATGGGTCCGCTGACGCTCGCCGACTTCATCGGCCTCGACGTCTGCCTCGCGATTCTCGATGTGTTGCACGAGGGGCTGGGCGATCCCAAGTACCGGGCGTGCCCGCTGCTCCGTCGGCTGGTCGCCGCCGGCCATCTGGGTCGCAAGTCCGGCCAGGGGTTCTATAAGTACTAGATAACTGCAATCAGCCTGAGCTGTGGCATTGCAGATTCTGCAAGAATCTCACGCGATAGGCGAAAGTCATTATATTCTATAACGTGCTTATATATATGGTCTTATGTCCTCTCAATATACGGTAATGCCCTTGACTTTCGCTCGGCACGTTTCTAGAATAGCGACCGTCGTCCGGCTAAAGCCGGACACTACGACCCCATGGCGCGTTCCCTAGTATCGCAGCCGATTCCGCCACACTCTGCTCTTGTAGTGTCCGGCTTTAGCCGGACGAATTGAGGACACATGCCACCGATTGAACGAGACGACCGGATGGATCGCGAACGCATGAAGGCCGTCGATTTGGCCGTCGGTCAGATCGAAAAGCAGTTTGGCAAGGGCTCGATCATGCGGCTGGGCCAGAAGGGCGCGATTCAGCCGATCGACTTCATTCCGACCGGCGCCATCAGCATCGATTACGCGCTCGGCGTCGGCGGCGTCCCGCGCGGCCGCGTCGTCGAGATTTTCGGCCCGGAGTCCTCGGGCAAGACCACGCTTGCCCTCCAGGTGATCGCCGAGGCGCAGAAGCTCGGCGGCATGGCCGCGTTCATCGACGCGGAACACGCGCTCGATGCGGCGTACGCACAGAAGCTCGGCGTCGACCTCGACAACCTGCTGCTCTCGCAGCCCGACAACGGTGAGCAGGCCCTGGAAATTGTCGAAGTGCTCATTCGATCTGGTGGCGTCGACGTCGTGGTCGTCGACTCGGTGGCGGCGCTGGTGCCCAAAGCGGAAATCGAGGGCGAGATGGGCGATGCGCAGATGGGCCTGCAGGCGCGGCTGATGTCGCAGGCGCTAAGAAAGCTCACCGGCGTGGTGTCGAAGTCGAAGACGTGCCTCATCTTCATCAACCAGCTTCGCGAGAAAATCGGCGTGATGTTCGGCAACCCCGAGACGACAACCGGAGGCCGCGCGCTCAAATTCTACGCGTCGGTGCGCATCGATATTCGGCGCATCGCCAGCATCAAGGACGGCGACATGGTCATCGGCGGCCGCACGCGCGTGAAGATCGTCAAGAACAAAGTGGCGCCGCCGTTCCGCGAGGCCGAGTTCGACGTGATGTACGGCGAAGGCATCTCGCGCACCGGCGACCTGCTCGATCTGGCCGTCGACAAACGGATTGTCGAAAAGAGCGGCGCCTGGTTTGCGTTTGGCGGCGAGCGCGTCGGTCAGGGCCGCGAGAACGCGAAGCAGTTCCTGAAAGAGCACCCCGAGGTGTTCCAGGCGATTGAAGATCGGGTCCGCCGCGAGCTCGGCATGCTCCGCGAGGCCGAGCCCGCCGCTGTGTGAAGCTTCGTCCGTGTTCGCCAAGGTCGACATTCCCCGGGCTGTTGTACTCTTTGCCGAGACGCTGCGCGAGATCGGCGTGCTGATGATGGTGTTCGTCCCGCTCGATGGATGGCTCGGGGCACCGACGGTGCCCGTCGGGAGTATCGTGGCGGCATTTTGTTTGAGTGCCATCTGCGCTGCCGGAGGTATACTCATCGAGGCGCGAAGATGAACCCGTTCCTGGCACGATGGCTCATGGTCTTTTCTGGCGCGTGTTTTCTCTTCGTCTGTGCTTTGCTGCTGATCGCCGTAGAAAAGCGCGACGAACGACGACGCCAGAAACGACAGCACTCATCTCGCTGATGGCACCAGAAGTTCGTTGCTGCGAACCATATCCGCGCACACACCCGGGTTAGACTGGGCCGCCGATGCCCGTTGCCGCTCGCTCCGAAATTCCTCAGCCTGTTCTCAAGCTTCCTCTTAAACCCCCTCTCAAGTGGGCGGGCGGTAAACGGTGGCAGGTGCCACGCCTTAAGGAACTCTGGGAGCCTGAGGCGCATCGTCGGCTGGTTGAACCGTTTTGCGGAGGCCTGGCCGTCGCGCTCGGGCTACTCCCCTCTCGGGCGCTGCTCAACGACGCCAACCCCCATCTAATCGATTTCTATCGTTGGCTCCAGAAGGGGCTTCGCGTGGACGTCCCCATGGAGAACGACGCAGACCTGTTTTACGAACATCGCGACCGCTTCAATGCCCTCCTAGCAGCCGGCAAGGGCACGAGCCGAGAGGCGGCGCTACTGTTCTACTATCTCAACCGGACGGGCTATAACGGCCTGTGCCGGTTCAACCGATCCGGCGAATTCAATGTTCCCATCGGCCGCTACAAGCGAATCTCTTACATGCGGGAGCCGGACTTCAGACGCTACCGCGACCTGTTCGCAACCTGGACGTTCACGACCATGGACATTGAAGAAGTGCCCATCGAGCGCACCGACTTTGTCTACGCGGATCCGCCGTACGACGTCGAATTCACACATTACTCGCAGGGTGGATTTTCCTGGGACGATCAGCGGCGCGCCGCCGTGTTTCTCTCCAAGCATCAGGGCCCCGTCGTCCTGGTAAATCAGCATACACGTCGGATTGAGTCGCTCTACCTTCGGCTAGGCTACAAAGTGGACTTCTTGGAGGCTCCCCGCCGTATCAGCTGCAACGGTGATCGAAGGCCGGCACGCGAAATCATCGCGACGCGGAACCTATGACACAGCGGAACACGAATGGGCCCCCGCGAGCAATGAACGAAGAGAATGAATGGGTGTTGCTTCAGTGCACGTTCTGTGACGCGCCTGGCTCTGTCAGCACCCGGGCGATCATCGCTTCAAGCGTTCCTTTGTCGATGTCGAATGGCCCGGCGACGACGGCGCCCACGGTAATCTCGATCGCGATCACGACGCCGCCGTCTTCGTAAGGATTGACGATCCAGCTCAGGCCGCGTAGCGCGACGGCCCGATCCTCCTCGCCGGGACGCTTGGTCCGGTCCATCGCGCGGAGCATCCCTTCGAGCACACAACGTACGTCGGCGTCGGTCCACGCCTTCGGCTCGCGGGCCACGTCGTCTATCGTGGAGGTGGTAGCGACGTTGGTGCCTCTCAACCAGACGTCCACGGGACACTTCATGAAACGAGCGCCCCTTCCAGTTCCTGCACGGTCGTCGCCGGCTGGCGACAGGTGAAATCCCGGCATACATACACGGTGGTCTTGCCCTTGAGGGGCTCCATCGCGGCGACAAACGGCAGGCTGGCCGCCAACTGCCGCCGGGTGTCGCCCGTCACGTGCAGCGTGATCGCAAACGGCAGGTAGCGGCGCGCGACGGCCTTCTCGAGCTCTGCCCCGCCGTTACTGCCACGGCTCACGACGACCTGCTGCATGCCGGCGAGATGGGTGGACAAGGCCGCCGACATCATCGGCACGCCGCGGCCCATGCGCTCCAGTCGATCGCCGAACGACTTGAGCGTCCGCTCGATCCGATCGGTCCACGCGGGATCGTCTGTCAGATGCGACAAGACGAGCAGATTCATCACCGACATCGAGCTGGCCGACGGCTCGGCGCCGTCGTAATCCTCCTTCATCCGTACGAGGATGCTCGGATCGCGCCCTGTTGTGCTGAACCACGCGCCTCCCGCTTCGTCCCAGAACAGCTCGTCCTGACGCCTCTGAAGAACGAGGGCCCACTCGAGCCACGCCGGATCGGCGTCGGCTTGAACGAGCTCGAGCAGGCCGAACACCAGGCACGCGTAGTCCTCGGCGTACGCATCAATCTCGGCATGTCCCTGTCGATACCGGCGCAGCAGCGTGCGTGTCTCGCTGTTCCACATCCGATCGCGCACGAAATTCGCTGCCCGCCGCGCCGCCTCGAGGTACGGCGTCGCCGCCCTGGGCCCGTCTTCGCCGAATGCCCGCCGGATGCGCGCCATGCGCGCGAAGGCCGCAATCGTCAGCCCGTTCCAGGCGGTCAGAATCTTGTCGTCGCGCTCGGGTCGTGGCCGACCGAGCCGGCGCTCGAACATCGCCACCCTCGCACGGCCGAGCACGTCGACGACCTCGGCCGCCGGCCTCCCGGTCTGCTCGGCGATCTCGTCGATCGACCGCGCGATGTACAGCAGGTTCTTGCCCGTGAACTCCTGCTGCGGGTCGATGGGCGCGTTGCCACCCGGCTCGATGCCGAACCGCAGCTTCACAACGGCGGCCTGGTCGCCAGAGAGCGCATCGATTTCTTCGGCGCGCCACAGATAGAACGCTCCCTCGGCCTTGTGCGCGCCGGGCTGGGCTCCTTCTCCAGGCGACTCAGGCGGCATGCTGTCGGCGTCTTCAGCTGAATAGAAGCCGCCGTCGGGATCGGTCATCTCCCGCAGCACGTACTGCAAGGTGTCCTCCGCGACATCGAGATAGAACGAATCGCCGGACGCCTGTGCCGCCTCGACATAAGCGAGCGCGAGCTGAGCCTGGTCGTAGAGCATCTTCTCGAAGTGCGGTACCCGCCATCCGGCATCGACCGAGTAGCGATGAAAGCCGCCGCCGATGTGATCGCGCATGCCACCGGTCGCCATCGCCCCCAGCGTCCGCAGAACCATATCGAGCGCAGCTGTGTCTCGGTCCGCGCTGCCCACGCGCGCGTGCTCCCGCAGCAGCAGCAACAGCTCGGAAGGTCTCGGGAACTTCGGTGCGTCGCCGAATCCCCCGTGGCGCGCGTCGAAGGCCTGTTGGAACTGACGAACCGTGCGATCCAGCGCGTCGGCTCCGGGAACGCTCATCGCCCCGGCCCCGCGCTCCATCCCGTGCAAGCGGGACGTCAGCGCGTCGGCCGACGCCTCCACCTTACCGCGCTCGGCCCGCCAGGCGCGTGCAATCTCCTGCAGGATCTCGACAAATCCCGGCCGACCCCATCGAGACGACGGTGGAAAGTAGGTGCCGCCGTAGAACGGCTTGAGTTCCGGCGTCAGCCAGACGCTCATCGGCCAGCCGCCCGATCCGGTCGTGGCCTGCACGAACGCCATGTACACGCGATCGACGTCCGGCCGCTCTTCGCGATCCACCTTGATCGAAACGAAGTGCTCGTTGAGCACGCTGGCCACGGCGTCATTCTCAAACGACTCGCGCTCCATCACGTGACACCAATGGCACGTCGAGTAGCCAACCGAGAGAAAGATCGGCTTGTCGGCCGCCCGCGCCTCCGCCAACGCCTCGTCTCCCCATGGAAACCACTCGACAGGATTGTTCGCGTGCTGCAGCAGGTAGGGGCTGCGCTCTTTCGCCAGCCGATTCACCGATGCATTATGACACTGCGTACGATCGACCGCTGACGGCCGACTGCCGACTGACTTGCAGTAGAATCCCGCCATGAGCGATTCGGGTGCACTGGCGGGTAAGCGAGTGGCCATCCTGGTCGAAGATGAGTTCGAAGATCGCGAGCTGACCGGCCCGCTCGAGGCGCTTCGTGCCGCCGGCGCGACCGTCGTGCTCGTCGGACCCGTCGAAGGCGCCGAGTACCGCGGCAAGCGCGGGCAGGCCCTCGTTACGGCCGGACTCGCCGCCGGCGCCGCGCGCATCAAGGATTTCGACGCGCTCGTCATCCCGGGCGGCTACGCGCCAGACAAGATGCGGATGCGGCACGCGATGGTCGATCTCGCTCGCGACGCGATGGACACGGGCAAGCCCGTCGCGTCGATCTGCCACGGCGCGCAGCTGCTCATCTCGGCCAACGCCCTGCGCGGACGGACGCTCACCTGCTGGCCCTCAATCGCCATCGACGTCAAGAACGCCGGCGGCCTCTACGTGGACAAACCGGTCGTCGAGGACGGCAACCTCATCACCTCCCGCAAGCCAGACGACGTGCCGGTGTTCTGCGACGCCGTGATTCGGGCACTGTCCCGGGTTCAGGTGTAGCCCCACTTCTCAGTCTCGTAGGTGGAGGTGAACTCCACGCCGTAGATCAGGATCGCGGCCTGCACGTACACCCACACGAGAAAGACGACGACGGCTGCGCGCCATTGACCATATGCGATAATCCCACGCATGATCGACCGCTGCGGATGGTAGTCCTCGACACGCATATCAATCCATCGGACGCGACGTTTACGGCCAATCGCGACCGCATGCAGCAGCTCGTCACCGAGCTCAACGAGCGCGTCAGCCGTGCGCGCGAGGGGGGCGGCCCCAAGTACCTTCAGCGCCATTGCGAGCAAGGCAAGCTGCCCGTCCGCGAGCGCATCGATCGGCTGCGCGACTCGGGGTCGCCGTTTCTCGAGCTGTCACCGCTCGCCGCCTGCGGCATGTACGACAATGACTCGCCAGCCTCCGGCATCATCACCGGCATCGCCCGCGTGGCCGAGCAGGACGTCGTGATCGTCGCCAACGACGCCACCGTCAAGGGCGGCACGTACTACCCGATCACGGTCAAGAAGCACCTGCGCGCCCAGCAGATCGCGCTGGAGAACCGTCTCCCGTGCATCTACCTGGTGGACTCGGGCGGGGCCTTCCTGCCGCTCCAGGCTGACGTGTTCCCGGATCGCGATCATTT
>MELA01000021.1:0-8517 GCA_001767495.1 Acidobacteria bacterium RIFCSPLOWO2_12_FULL_65_11
TTCTGGGGATTCGGAAGGTTCGAAGGGTTCTGGTTCGAGAGGTTCGACCCGCCGGTGGCGGAGATGCCCACAAGAACCGCAAGGGCTATCGTGACGGCGACAGACGAGGCACGTGGCGCGAGCCCGCTCATTTCGCACATACTAACACCCCATGAGAATCGTGGTCACCGGCTCGATCGCTTTCGATTATCTAATGTCGTTCCCGGGGAAGTTCACCGAGCACTTCCTGCCCGAGCACATGCATCGCGTCAGCCTGAGTTTCCTGGTCGACACGATGGACAAGCGGCGCGGCGGGTGCGCGCCGAACATCGCCTACACACTGGCGCTGCTTGGCGAGCGGCCGCTCCTGATGGCGACAGCCGGAGAGGATTTTGGAGATTACCGCCTGTGGCTGGATTCCGCGGGCGTTGATACGTCGCTCGTGTCTCAGGTCGGCGGGAAGTTCACGGCGTCGTTCTTCTGCAGCACTGACGAACACAACAACCAGATTGCGTCGTTCTACACCGGGGCGATGGCCGACGCCGGGCAGCTCTCATTCCGGTCGGTCGGCGAATGCGGCCTGGCGATCATCTCGCCGAACGATCCGGGCGCGATGGTGCAGTACGCCGAAGAGTGCCGGACGCTCGGCATTCCTTACATCTTCGATCCGGGCCAGCAATGCGCGCGCATGTCGGGCGACGAGCTCAAGGACGGGGTCGTCGGTGCGCAGCTCGTCATCGTCAACGACTACGAGTTCGAGCTGCTGCGTGAGAAGACGGGGCTCCGAGAGGCCGACGTCCTGATGAATGCCAGGACCCTCGTCATCACGCGCGGCGAGCAGGGGTCGTCGGTCTACACGCGGGACGGCCGCGTCGATGTCCCGGCGGTCACGCCGCACCGCATCGTCGATCCGACCGGCGTCGGCGATGCCTACCGCGGCGGGCTGATGAAGGGGATGGCGCTCGGGCTACCCCTCGAGGTGTGCGCGCGGGTTGGCAGCGTGGCTGCGACCTACGCGCTCGAGCACCTGGGCGGCCAGAGCCACGCCTACACGTGGCACGAATTCCGGCAGCGGTACGAGGAGCATTTCGGATCGCTGACGGTTCCGGCCGGTGCCCGGAGCTGAGGCAACGGGTCCTGTCACCTCGCGAAGCCAAGCGACGATGACCTCGTCTGCCCCTCCGTTGCACTGCGATGTCCCGCGCGTCATCTTGTCGTGGGCGCTCTACGACTGGGCAAATTCCGCGTTCGCGACCATTGTCGCGACCTTTATCTATTCCACCTACTTCACGCAGGCGATGGCGCCCGACGAACTGACGGGCACGGCGTGGTGGTCGCGGGCGGTGGCGCTCAGCAGCCTCCTCACGGCCCTGGTCTCACCCATCCTCGGCGCGGCTGCGGATCGGTCGGGCTCGCACAAGCGGTTTCTCGCCGTGACCACCGCGGTGAGCATCGGCGCCACGGCGCTGCTCGCCTTCGTGTCGCCGAGTGTGCCGCACGCAGCCCTGTTGGCGCTCGCGCTCTACGTCGTCGCCGACTTCACGTTCGAGACCGGCTACGTGTTCTATAACGCGTTTCTGCCGGCCATTGCGTCTCCAGAACGGATTGGCCGCGTGTCGGGGTACGGCTGGGGGCTCGGGTATGTGGGCGGCATCGTCTGCATGGGGATCGCGCTCGTGGGCTTTGTGCAGCCAGAGGTCCCGTGGTTCGGGCTCTCGAAGGTGGAAGGCTTCAATGTTCGGGCGGTCAATCTGCTGGTGGCCTGCTGGTTCGCGGTGTTCGCCCTGCCGCTTTTCCTGTTCGTGCCCGAGCGACGCATTCGCGGCGTACGCCTTGAGATCACCGGCGTGTTTCGCGGGATGGGGCGAACCCTTCGGACCATTGGCGGATACCGCGAGATGCGCAAGTTCCTCCTGGCCCGCCTGGTCTTCAATGACGGGCTCGTCACCGTGTTTGCCTTCGGCGGGATCTACGCCGCGGGGACCTTCGGGATGACACTCTCCGAAGTCATCGTGTTCGGCATCGTGCTCAATCTCGTCTCTGGCCTCGGCGCGCTGGCGTTCGGATTCCTCGACGATCGCATCGGCGGCAAGAAGATGATCATGCTGACGCTCGTGGCACTCAGCGTCGCCACCGCCATGGCCGTGTGGGCGCCAACCCGAGCCTGGTTCTGGACCGCCGGCATCGTGATCGGCCTGTTCTGCGGCCCCAATCAATCGGCCAGCCGGTCGCTGATGGCCCGGTTCGCACCGGAGAAGCATCACGCCGAGTTCTTCGGCTTCTTCGTCTTCTCAGGGAAGGTCACGTCGTTCATGGGCCCAATCCTGCTCGGGGCGGCGACCACCGCGTTCAGATCTCAGCGCTGGGGCGTGGCGACCGTGCTCGTCTTCTTCGTGGTGGGCGGGGTGCTGATGGCGACGGTGAACGAGCGGCGCGGCATCGAGGTCGCACGGCATGTCTGAGACCGCGCGGTCCGCCCAATGGGACGCCAGGCCCCCGTGGTGGATGATGGCGGCTGGCGTGGGTTTTCTGCTGGCGATCGTGGGTGCCTATCGGTACGGCACGCCCGTGGTGGCCGGATTCGTCGCCGACCATCTCCCGCCGGCCATCGTGGAAACCCTGAGCGAGGGGACGCTGCAGGCACTCGATTCGCAGGTGCTCGGCCCCAGCGCGCTTCCCGCCGCCCGCCAGTCTGAGCTCGTGGCCGCCTTCAGCCGGCTCCGCCTTCCCGGCCGCGCAGCCGGTCAGCAGTATCGCATCGTCTTTCGCAGCAGTGCCGAGCTCGGGGCCAACGCCATGGCGCTCCCCTCCGGCACGATCGTGGTGACCGATGGCCTGGTGACGCTCGCGGGCGACGACCGGGAAATCATGGCCGTGCTGGCCCACGAGGCCGGGCACGTCGACCATCGTCACGGCCTGCGTTCGATCGTCCAGGGCTCCCTCGTGTCGTGGTTGTTTGCGTGGGTCGCCGGCGATGCGGGAAGCCTTCTGGCGACGGCGCCGGCGGCGCTGCTGCAGGCGAAGTATTCGAGAGATCTGGAGCGTGAAGCCGACGATTACGCGGCCGACGCCCTGCGGGCCAACGACATTTCCGTCGCGCACCTCGCGTCGTTTCTGGATCGGCTCGATGCGGCGATCGACAAGTCATCGATCGCCGGGTCCACGCTCCCGTACCTGTCCACTCATCCGGCCACGCAGGAACGGTTGGATCGCCTGCGGTCGCAGTAGCTCTGAACCGGTGTCAGTTGCTGAAGCCGGGAATGCGAACAGCGCCGCCGCCGGTGGCCGCGGCCGCGGGTGTGCCCGTGGCTGGTGCGCCAGCCTGCGGGGCGCCACCGGCGGCCGCGCCGCCGGCCGCGCCGGTGGCGCCCGCAGGTCCCGCCTGCTGAAGCGCTTCAAAGTCGACGAGCGAGAGATCGTAGGCGAGCACGGCGGCCAGCTCGTTCTGCTTGGCCTGTGCGAGATCGCGCTGCGCCTGGATGACCAGGAAGCTCGTCGACATACCGACTTCGAACCGCTTGCGCTCGGCGTCGAGCCGCTGGTCCGCGAGATCGCGTGCCACACGCGTGGTCTCGACGCGCTTCGCATTCATCTCAATCTTCCATGCGGCGTCGCGCACCTGCTGGATGGCGCGCGCCTCGGCGCCCTTCAATCGCTCGTCGGCCTGCGTGCGCTCGAGTCGGGCGCGTGCGTAAGCGGCGTCCTCGCTCGTCTGGCCGATCGGATAGGACACGCTCACGCCAACCACCCACGTTGGATAGTCGCGGGTGAAGAGCTGGTTGAGGACGTTTCCGAAATCGGTGACCGCGCCCGCGCCGACGACGGTGCCGGGGAAACCGCCGGAACGCAGGACCTGGGTGCCGCCAAGCCCGCTTGCCGTGTACGTCACGTTGGCCCGCACGTCCGGCAGACGCTGGTTGCTCGCGTACTTGACGGTGGTCGCCGACGTGTCGATGTCCTTGCGCGCGCGGAGAAGATCGGCGCGGTCCCGTAGGGCAGTCGTGACGGCGGCGTCCAGGTCCGGCGTCAGCGTACCGACTGGTGGTGAATCGACCGGCTCAATCTTCACGCTCCAGATCTCGCGGTCGGTCGTGTCAAAGATGAGCAGGCGCAGCCGGTCTTCGGCCTGCCTGACCGCCGTCTCCGCGATGATGAGCTGCTCCTGATCGGCGGCCACCTCGGCTTGCGCCGAGAGGAGATCGAGCGCCGGCGACTGGCCGACGTCGACCTTGGCCTTGTTCACCCGCGTCAGCTCCTGGGCGAGATCGAGTGCCGAGCGGCGCGCCTCGACGTTGGCGATCGCGGACGCGAGGTTCCAGTACGCAGTCTTGACGCTGGCCGTTGTGTGCACGAGGCTTTCGCGCAGGCGCGTACCGGCGATGTCGCGATTGATGCGGCTCGTGGCCAGCTGCTGCCTCGCGTTGTCGATGCCGAAGTCGCGCAGCAGAGGCTGGGAGACGCCGAGCGAAAGGCCCGACTGCACGAGCGGGTTGTAGCTATTGAGTACGCTGTTGCTGTCGGTGTGCGTCGCATTCCAGGTCACGTTGTACGACGTGCCGAATCGGGAAAGGCGCTGGTTGAGTCCAACGCTGGACGTGATGACGCTGGTGTCGGTCGGCGTCGGGATGAGGAAGTTCTGCGGCGGCTGAATCTGGCTGTTGCGTTGCACGCTCGAGCTGAGCGTCGGCTTGAAAGCACCCACCGCGGCGGCAACACGTGTGTCGCTGATCTGTGGGTCCAGCCGGTCGGCGCGCAAGTCCACGTTGTTGTCGAGCGCCATCCGCACCGCCTCGTCCACGGTGAGCGGCAGCGTCCTGGGCGGGTTGGCGGTCTGTGCGGCCGTCGGCGCCGCGAGCGCTGCCGATATGAACGTTAGCAAGACCATCTTTCTCATGAGTACTCTCTCCATCAACAAACCACGAAGCTCACGAAGAACGAAATAACCACAGAGTCACAGGGCGACAGAGGCGCTCGATGCGGCGCCGCGAAGCGGCGGCATCAGGCGCACAAGCCGGCGGACGAACGACAAATCATCCTCTGCAGGTCGCTCGTCCGTCGGCTTGCGTGCCCGATACTCGGCCTGCCGGGCAGGCCGACCGCATCGAGCGCATTCTGCTAGAGGTCCGTTACTCCGTGCCTCTGTGGCTCTGTGGTCCATAACCTCTGTGTGCTTCGTGACTCGGTGTTTTCCGTGGCAATCAGTTCGGATCGGTCACACTCATCGCTTGCGCGTTCGCGGGCACGATGGCCTGCTCCTGCTGTCGACGCCTTGCAGTTCGGCCGAAGAGTCGGAACTGCGACGCATCGTCGAACAGCGAGTAGGCGACCGGCGTGACGATGAGCGTCAGCAGCAGCGCCAGCGACTGCCCGCCGAAGATGACGAAGCCGATGGCGTGGTTGGTGCCCGCGCCGGTGCCGTTTGACACGATGAGCGGGATCATGCCGGCCACAAACGCGAAGGTCGTCATCAGAATCGGCCGCAGACGATTACGGCACGCCTGGATGATCGCGTCGTGCGTGGAGAGGCCGGTGGCCTTGAGCTGATTCGCGTGGTCGATCTGCAGAATCGAGTTCTTCTTGACGACGCCAAAGAGCACGAGCAAGCCAAGCGCCGAGAAAATGTTCAGCGACTGCCCGAAGATGATGATCGAGATGAGCGCGAAGGGCAGCGTCAGCGGCAGCGAAAGCAGAATCGTGACCGGGTGCAGCCACGACTCGAACTGCGCCGCCAGAATCAGATACATGAAGACGAGCGACAGCAGGAAGGCCAGCACGAAGTTTTCCGCCGCGCGCCCCAGTTCCCGCGATCGGCCCACGAAGGCCCCGCTGTATTCGGGTCCCGCCTGCAGTTCCTGAAACGCGCCGAGGATCGCGTTCTGCACGTCGGACTGCGACGAGCCAGGCAGCATGTTGCAGAATACGGTGACCTGCCGCTGCCGCGAGAGGCGGCTGATATCGGCCGGCGCCGAGCCTGGCGAGAAATCTGCGACGTTGTCGAGCGAGACCGCGCCGAGACGTGAAGACGGCACCGTCAGCAACGCGACTGCCTGCTGGGTGGCGCGGTCGGCCTGACGGGCCCGCAGGTGCACCTCGTACTGCTCGCCGCTCTCGTCGTACGTCGTCACCTGGTCGCCGCCGACGAGCAGCCGCAGGGCTTCGGCAACGTCGGAAATCTGCACGCCGAGGTCGGCGGCCTTCGGCCGGTTCACCCGCACCGACAGCTCGGGCTTGCCGGTGTTGAGCGTCGTGTCCACGTCGACGACGCCGGACTGCTTCCTCACAAGGGCGGCGAGCTGCTGACTGTACAACCCCAGCTTCTTCAAGTCCGGCCCGTTGATGATGAACTGAATGTCCGCGTTCTGGTTGCCGCCTCCGCCGATGGCGGCCACCGGCTGCACGGCGGTGCGCAGATCCCTGGCGAGCGGCGGGACGATATCCGTCCGTACCTGGCCCATGACCTCGAACTGATCGCGGCGACGCTCTTCGATGGGCGTGAGCCGCACGTAGATGTTCCCGAGGTTGCGCGTTCTGGCCGGATCGCCCCCGATGGTCACCAACGTATAGAGGACTTCGGGCACCTGGGCCCGGACCGCGTTCGCGATGCGGTTCGTGATCACCTCAGTCGACTCGAGACTCGTCCCTTCGGGCGCCCGCAGATTGATCTCGAACTCCGACTGATCGTCGGGCGGCAAGAACGCCGTGGGCGTGATCATGAAGAGCGGCACGCTCGACAACAGCACCCCGACGGCGAGGGTCGCCACGACCGAGCGGTGCGCCATCGACCATTCGAGCAGCCGCGTGTAGGAGACATCGAGGGCGTGGAAGATCTTCGAGTCCTTCGACGAGCGGCCGCCGCGGTCGCGCTTCTCGACCTTCAGCCATCGGGCGGCGAGCATCGGCGTCAGCGAGAAGCTGACGAGCAGCGACACCATGATGGCAAACGCCATCGTCAGGCCGAAGCTCTTCATGAAGCGGCCGACGATGCCGCCCATGAAGGCGACCGGGACGAAAATGGCGACGAGCGACAAGGTCGTGGCGAGCACGGCCAGGCCAATCTCCTCGGTGGCATCGACCGCCGCCTTGAACTGGTCGTCGTGCTTCTCTTCGATAAACCGATAGATGTTCTCGAGGACCACAATCGCGTCGTCGATCACGATGCCCACTGACAGCGTGAGCGCGAGCATCGTCATCGAGTTGAGCGTGAACCCCATGTACCAGACGAGTCCGAAGGTTGCGACGATCGACGTCGGGATGGCGATCGCCGCGATGATCGTCGAGCGGAGGTTGGTGAGAAACAGCAGCACGACGAGCGCCGCGAGCAGCGAGCCGACAATCAGGTGCTCTTCGACGTTGCTGATCGAGGCCTCGATGAACTCCGACATGTCGCGGACGATGCGCAGATTGTAGCCAGCGGGCAGCGCCTGCGTGATGGCCTCGAGCCGCTCCTTGATGTTACGGACGACCTCGACCGTGTTGGTGCCCGACTGCCGGCGGACCTGCAGCAGAACGGTTCCCGCGCCATTCAAGTTGGCGATGGCCCTCTGGTCGGCCTGGCCGTCCTCGAGGCGGGCGATGTCGGCGATCTGGATCGCATGCCCGTCCCGCTCGCGGACGACGATGTCGCCGAACTCCTGGACGGTCTGCACGCGGCCGCGCGTGCGGAGGGTCACCGACTGCGGACCTTGATCCATTCGGCCGCCGGGAATCTCGATGTTCTGGGCGGCGAGCGCGCGCGACACGTCGGTGACCGTCACGCCGTAGGCGCGCAGCCGATCGGCGTCGAGCCAGATGTTGATCTGGCGCTGGCGTCCGCCGATGACGAGCACCTGTCCGACGCCGTCGAGGCTCTCGATCTGGCGCCGCAGCACCTTGTCCGCGTACTCGGTGATGTCCCGCACGGGCTTGTCCGCGCTGAGCGCGAGACTGAGCACCGGCGCGGCATCCGGATCGAACTTGTCCACGCGCGGCTGCTGGATCGTCTTCGGGAGCAGCGGCAGCGCCCCGTTGACCTTGTCGCGCACCTCCTGCGCGGCGACGTTGGCGTCCTTATCGAGCGTGAAGCCGACGGCCACCTGCGAGATGCCTTCCGAGGACACCGAGCTCAGCGTGTCGATGCCGCTAATCGTGTTGACCGCTTCCTCGATCTTGTCGGTGATCTCGGTCTCGATCTGCTCGGGCGCCGCGCCCGGCTGCACCGTCGTCACGACGACGGTGGGGAAGTCCACCTTCGGAAAGCGGTCGACACCCAGCTGGAAGAACGAGAACGCGCCGATGACGGTGAGCGACAGGATGAGCACGGTCGCGAAAACCGGCCGACGGACGCACAGAGCGGCTAGCCACTGCATGGAGAATCCTCAAACATTGATGATTGCGGATTGGTAATTGATGATTTAGTGTCTGACTTTGCTGCCGTCCACGAGTTGGTTGATGTTCGCCGTGGCGACCTGCTCGCCCGGCTTGAGGCCATTGGTAATCTCGACGAGCGGCTCGACGGCCTGGCCGGTCGTGACGATGCGCTCTTCGACCCGATCGCCGGTG
>MELA01000021.1:8536-22571 GCA_001767495.1 Acidobacteria bacterium RIFCSPLOWO2_12_FULL_65_11
GACGACGAACACGCGGCTGGTCCCGCCGATCGTCTGGACGGCCGTCGCTGGCACGAGCACCCCGGGCGTCTTGCGGGCCTGTTGGATCTCGGCCGTCGCAAACATGCCGGGCTTGAGCTCCGCACGATCGTTGGGCACGACGGCTTCGACCGTCAGGGCGCGCTGGTCGGCGCGCAGGGCCGGCGACACATAACGCACCGTGCCCGTGAACGTGCGTCCCGGATACGCATCCACCGCGAGGGACACCGGCTGGCCGACGGCGACTTCCGAGACAAACTGCTCGGGCACGGTGAGCTGGACGCGAAGCGGCGTGACCTGCACCACTTCGGCCACCTTGGTGCCCTTGGTCACGTAATCGCCGGTGGAGACCATCCGCTGGCCGACGATGCCGGCAAACGGCGCCCGGACGCTGGTATCGGCGACGGCCTTTCTCGCGAGCGCCACGCGCGCACGCGCGGCCTGCAGCGCCTGATACTGCTGCTGCGCGGTGTTTCTGGCCGACTCGAGCTGCTGGCGCGAGGCTTCGACCACCGTCTTCCGCTGGTCGTACTCCGCCTGCGAGACGACCCGCTCGGCCAGCAGCTTCTCGATGCGGTCGAACTCGGCCTGCGCGAGGTTCAGGTTCGCCTGGGCGTTTCTGACCTCTGGCACATTGCCGACCTCAAAGGGGCCGGTTGAGCCGAGCGCCAGGCGCGCCTCGATCTGCGCCGCATTGGCCTGCGCCTCGGCGAGGCCCGCCTCGGTCTCGACGGCCTCGGGCGCCGCGCCCGGCTGCACCGTCGTCACGACGACGGTGGGGAAGTCCACCTTCGGAAAGCGGTCGACACCCAGCTGGAAGAACGAGAACGCGCCGATGACGGTGAGCGACAGGATGAGCACGGTCGCGAAAACCGGCCGACGGACGCACAGAGCGGCTAGCCACTGCATGGAGAATCCTCAAACATTGATGATTGCGGATTGGTAATTGATGATTTAGTGTCTGACTTTGCTGCCGTCCACGAGTTGGTTGATGTTCGCCGTGGCGACCTGCTCGCCCGGCTTGAGGCCATTGGTAATCTCGACGAGCGGCTCGACGGCCTGGCCGGTCGTGACGATGCGCTCTTCGACCCGATCGCCGGTGACGACGAACACGCGGCTGGTCCCGCCGATCGTCTGGACGGCCGTCGCTGGCACGAGCACCCCGGGCGTCTTGCGGGCCTGTTGGATCTCGGCCGTCGCAAACATGCCGGGCTTGAGCTCCGCACGATCGTTGGGCACGACGGCTTCGACCGTCAGGGCGCGCTGGTCGGCGCGCAGGGCCGGCGACACATAACGCACCGTGCCCGTGAACGTGCGTCCCGGATACGCATCCACCGCGAGGGACACCGGCTGGCCGACGGCGACTTCCGAGACAAACTGCTCGGGCACGGTGAGCTGGACGCGAAGCGGCGTGACCTGCACCAC
This sequence comes from Acidobacteria bacterium RIFCSPLOWO2_12_FULL_65_11, assembly GCA_001767495.1. Lineage (GTDB taxonomy): Bacteria > Acidobacteriota > Vicinamibacteria > Vicinamibacterales > CAVVIG01 > 2-12-FULL-65-11. The sequence continues at coordinate 9,980 of MELA01000021.1, forward strand.
TTCGGCCACCTTGGTGCCCTTGGTCACGTAATCGCCGGTGGAGACCATCCGCTGGCCGACGATGCCGGCAAACGGCGCCCGGACGCTGGTATCGGCGACGGCCTTTCTCGCGAGCGCCACGCGCGCACGCGCGGCCTGCAGCGCCTGATACTGCTGCTGCGCGGTGTTTCTGGCCGACTCGAGCTGCTGGCGCGAGGCTTCGACCACCGTCTTCCGCTGGTCGTACTCCGCCTGCGAGACGACCCGCTCGGCCAGCAGCTTCTCGATGCGGTCGAACTCGGCCTGCGCGAGGTTCAGGTTCGCCTGGGCGTTTCTGACCTCTGGCACATTGCCGACCTCAAAGGGGCCGGTTGAGCCGAGCGCCAGGCGCGCCTCGATCTGCGCCGCATTGGCCTGCGCCTCGGCGAGGCCCGCCTCGGTCTCGACGGCCGACAGACGCACCAGCTCCGACCCTTCGGTGACCCGCGTGCCGCGCTCGACCGGCGTCGCGATGACGCGGCCCGCCGTTTCGGCCGCCACCGCGGCCTGTGCCTCGGCCGTCAGCGATCCGGCGACGCGAATGAACCGCGTGATCGGCTGCTCCGACGCGGCGACCGGCGACACCGCGACGAAGAGCGCCGCCGCGGTCGCTTCCGTGGTGCTGGTTTCAGCCGAGCCACCGCACGCCGCCCCCGCGAGCGGGCTGGCGGCGAGCAAAGCGGCCACGACTGGATGGATGATGCCCCGCGACATTCGATGCTCCCGTGATGTGAAGTTATGAAGCCTGACGATTGGCCTTCGCCAAGGCTACCGGCGAGTTCGCCGAAGCGATAGCGGAGGCGACTGCCTGCTCATCGAGCGGACACTCGACGGCCGTCGACGTGAGCGTGGCACCTGCCTGCAACCCGGCCAGCATGACGTTCAGCACGTCGGCGGCCAGCTGGTCTGCGTTGTCCGTCCCCACCAGCCGATCCGACAGGCGCATGACCGCCACGCCGAGCAGGCCCATCGTGATCAGACGACACGCCGCGGTGGGCTCGACCGTGGCGGGGAAGATGCCCGCATGGACGCAGGCGTCAATCTGGGCAATGAGCCGCGCTCTCATCTCGCGCGCGAACGCGAAGCGCTCGTACTCGCGGCTGATGCGCGGCACGGAGCGATCGACGAACATCAGCGCAAAGTACTGGGGGTGCTCGCGGCTGAATTCGTAGAACCGCCGGAACATCGAGCGGACGCGCTCGAGAGGTGCGCCCGCAGTCAACCGATCGGCGCAGGCGGGGTTCTCGAGGCCGTCGCCAAGCAGGCGGAAGCCCTCTTCCGCCAGCGCGAAGAAGATATCGTCCTTGCTCGGGAAGTACCCGTAGATGGCGGCCGGGCTGTACTCGATTCGCTCGGCAATCTTGCGAATCGAGACGTTCTGGTATCCCTCGTTGACGAACAGCTCGCGCGCCGCGTCGAGGATGGCGCGCCGAACGGCTTCGCGGTCGCGCTCCTGTCGTTCTTTGATGCCCATCTGGCCTCGCGAGAATGTCTTCCGATCCGTGTGTGACGTGGGGTCCCCGTTGAGGCGGGCGACTGAACACCGTTCAGAAGATCAACGACGTTAGACGCAGGAACGCCGTTTAGGTTCCAGACCTCAAGTAAGTATATGTAGTGTCCGCCTTTAGGCGGACCGTGGATAGGGCGGGATGACGAAGAATGTACCCCGTAATGTAAACTAGACGGCCGTGCCCGCCACTGCCGGTCCCGAGACGCGCCCTGGTGGCCTGCTGTTGCTCTGCCTCCTGTCGTGGGCCATTCCTGGGGCCGGGCATCTGTGGCTCGGCCGCCGCGCTAAGGGGCTGATTCTCCTCGTCGCGCTGCCGCTCATGTTCGCGATCGGGCTCGCGATTGACGGCCGCCTGTATCCATTCGATTTTTCTGATCCGCTGGTGGGCCTGGGGGCGCTCGCCGACCTGGGCATTGGCTTGCCCTACTTTATCGCGACTCCGCTCGGGTACGGTCGGGGCGACGTGCGCGCGGTCACCTACGAGTACGGCAACGTGTTTCTGATCGTGGCGGCACTCATGAACCTGCTGGTGGTCATCGACGCCTATGACGTCGCCCTGGGCCGGAAGCGATGACGATGGCGAGTCACTTTCTGCTGCTCGCGACTTTCGCCTTCTTCGTCTCGCTCGTCTTTGCGGTCCTCGCCAAGGATGACACGCGCGAGCAGATCCGGTTCGGCGGCCTGATGTTCGCCGGTTTTCTGGCGTCGGCCTTCGTGCTCGGCTGGCTGATGTACCCGTTCCCCCTGTGAGGCTGCTGTGACGCTCTGTTCTGGACATGACTGAGAGGTTTCGCTTCGCCATCGTCGTGTCGAAGTACCACGACGTGGTCACCGATCGTCTGCAGGCCGGAGCGCTCGCAGCCCTGGCCGCGGCTGGTGTCGCCGAAGGCCAGGTGGCTGTCGTGCGGGTGCCCGGCGCCTTCGAAATCCCCCTGGCGGCACAGCACGCGGCCGAGAGCGGCCGCTACGAGGCGATTGTCTGTCTGGGATGCGTCATCCGCGGCGAGACGCCGCATTTCGAGTACATTGCCTCAGCGGTGGCGCACGGTCTGATGGCCGCCTCGTCGGCGACGGGCGTGCCGATGACGCTCGGCGTGCTGACGACCAACTCGATCGAGGAGGCGCTCGATCGGGCGGGCGAGGGCGCCGGCAACAAGGGGCACGAGGCCGCGGTCGCAGCCATCGAGATGGCGTCGGTCGTGGCGCAGCTGTCGCGCCAGGATGGCTCGTAGCCAAGGTCGCCACCGCGCGCGCGAGGCGGCCCTGCAGATCCTTTACCAGTGGGCCGTTGGAGGCGTCCGACTCGAGCAGGCCGTCGAGACGTTCTTCACGTGGCAGTGGCCGGATAGCCAGGCGCCGTCCGAGGCGCTGCGCGCCTTTGCCGAGGGCCTGGCTCGTGACACGGTCCGCGATCTCGCGGCAATTGACGCCCTGGTGGCCGGCACCGCCGAACACTGGCGTCCGGAGCGCATGGCGATCGTCGACCGCCTGATTCTCCGCATGGCCACGTGCGAGCTCATGCGCGACAGGGAGACACCGGCGGCCGTCGTGATCGACGAAGCGCTCGATCTGGCGCGCACGTTCAGTGGTGAGGAGTCGGTGAAGTTCATCAACGGAATGATAGATGGCATTCGAAAGAAACTTGACGCCCCACGCTGATCGAACACAAAGGACACCAAGGACACAACGCCTAAGTGTGGTTTGTCCTTCGTGTTCGTTGTGTCTTTTGTGTTGAGCGAGCCTAGCGATGTCCTCCCAGGAAGAACAGATCGCGCAACGTCGCGCCAACCTCGGCGAGCTCGCGAAGCTCGGGGTCGAGATCTACCCGCGGCGCTTCGATCGGCGCCACACCATCGTCGACCTGGTTGGCCGGTACGGCGAGCGGACGCGCAACGAACTCGAGGGCGAGCGCATCGAGACGACGACGAGCGGCCGCATCCTGAGCATTCGCTCGTTCGGGAAGGCGAACTTCCTGGTGCTCTCAGACGGTCTGGCGAAGGTCCAGGTGTACGTCCGCCAGGATTCGCTGCCGCCGCGCGACTTTCAGGCCTTCAAGCTCTTAGACTTCGGCGACTGGGTCGGCGTCGAGGGGCATCTGTTCCGGACCAAGACCAACGAGTTCACCATCTTTGCCGCACGGCTCATCTTTTTGGCCAAGTGTCTCGTCCCGCTGCCGGAGAAATGGCACGGGCTGACCGACATCGAGACTCGGTACCGGCAGCGCTACCTCGACTTGGTCGTCAACCCCGACAGCCGTCGCGTGTTCGAAACCCGCGGCCGAATCGTGGCTGCGCTGCGGGCCTTCATGACCGCGCGCGGCTTTCTCGAGGTCGAGACACCGATGATGCAGCCCATCGCGGGCGGGGCGCTCGCGCGGCCGTTCAAGACGCATCACAACGCGCTCGATATGGATCTCTACCTGCGGATCGCTCCCGAGCTGTACCTGAAGCGGCTGACGGTCGGCGGGCTGGAGAAGGTCTTCGAGATCAATCGTAGCTTCCGGAACGAAGGCATCTCGACCCAGCACAATCCCGAGTTCACGATGATGGAGTTCTACGAGGCGTACGCCGACTACCGGACGCTCATGGCGATGACCGAAGACATGATGGCGACCATCGCGCGGCAGGCGGTTGGCGGCGACCAGATCAGTTTCGGCGAGCACCGGATCTCGTTTGGGGCCCCCTTCGCACGGCTGTCGCTCCGGGACGCGGCGCGCGAGGCGGCGTCCAGGCGGTTGGGGCGCGAGGTGCCCCACGCGGATCTGCGCAGAAGCGACACGGCAGCAGCCCTGGCGCACCAGCTGGGCCTGGAAGTCAGGTCCGGCTCGGGCGCCGGTACGATCACGGGCGAGATCTTCGAGTCGCTGTGTGAGGATCGGCTGATCCAGCCGACCTTCGTCTATGACTTCCCGACCGAGGTCTCGCCGCTCGCGAAGCAGAAGTCCGACGATCCCGACACGGTCGAGCGATTCGAGCTCTACATCGGCGGCCTGGAGGTGGCCAACGCCTTCAGCGAGCTCAACGATCCGGAGGAGCAGCGACGGCGGTTTGAGGCGCAGCTCGTGAGCCGCGCGCGCGGCAATCTCGAGGCGCACGAGATGGACGAGGATTACATCCGAGCCCTCGAGTACGGGCTGCCGCCGACGGCCGGAGAGGGCGTGGGCATCGACCGCCTCGTGATGCTCCTGACCGACAGCCCGTCGATTCGCGACGTGATCCTGTTTCCGTTGATGAGGAAAAGGGAGTGAGATTACTTACCGGCGCCGGGGCCCCACGCGCCAGTGAATAACGCCAGCGCCTGCGGCCATGCCGAGCCGAGGACAAGCAAGTCCGAGGCGAGGCATCGGCGTGAGTTCGCGCCGGGGGTGGGGCCCCGGCGCCAGTGAATGAATGCTGACAATGCCCTTCGAGCTACAAATCGCCCTGCGGTATCTGCTGGCCCGGCGGAAGCAGGCCTTCATCTCGGTCATCTCGCTCATCTCCACACTTGGCGTGACGGTCGGCGTCATGGCCGTTGTGATCGCCTTGGCGATCATGACCGGCTTGCAGCAGGAACTCCGCGACCGCATTCTCGGCTCGAATGCGCACGTGTACGTGTTCAAGGCGAGCGGCATCTCCGACTACCGCGCCGACGTGGAGAAGCTGGGGCGCCTGCCGCGCGTCCTCGGCGCGGCGCCGACGATTCTCGGTCAGGGACTGGCCTCGGCGGGTCCTTCGAGCGCGTACATTCAGGTCAAGGGCATCGATCCCGCGCTCGAGCCGCAGGTCAGCGATTTCGCGCGCGCCATCCAGGCCGGTAGCCTCGACGATCTCAAAGAACCCGCTGGCGAAGGTCCGGACGCCATCTTTCTCGGCAAAGATCTGGCCGCGACCCTCAGGGTCGCTGTCGGCGACTCGATCGTCCTGCTGACGCCGCAGGGGTCGCTCTCCCCGATGGGGATGATGCCCGGGAGGCAACGCCTTCGCGTGGCCGGAACCTTCGGTCTCGGGCTGTACGAGTTCGACGCGACCTACGGGTTCGTGGCGCTCGACACCGCCAAGCGGCTATTCAAGAAAGAAGAGGTCGACTATATCCAGCTCCGCGTCAACGACATCTACCAGGCGCCGCAGGTTGCCCAATCGATCCCGGCGACCCTTGGGTCGGACTATGCGGCGAGCGACTGGACCACGATGAACCAGCCGCTCTTCTCGGCGCTGTACCTCGAGAAGATCGCCGTCTCGTTGGCCATCGGCCTCATCGTCATGGTCGCCGCGCTGAACATCATCGCGTCGCTGATTCTGCTGGTGATGGAGAAGAACCGCGACATCGCTATCCTGAAGACGATGGGCGCGAGCGCGAAGAGCGTGACGATGATCTTCATGATGCAGGGATCGATCATCGGTCTGGTCGGCACACTGATGGGTTCGGCAGCCGGCTACGGCCTGTCGTACATCTTCGATCGCTACAGACTGATTCGAGTGCCTGTCGACGTCTATCAGGTGTCGTACCTGCCCTTCATCGTGCTACCGCTCGACTTTGCCCTGGTCGTGGGTGCCGCCGTGCTCATCTGCTTCGTCGCCACGATCTATCCATCGCGCCAGGCCGCGCGCCTCGATCCCGCGCAAGCCCTTCGGTACGAATAGATGCAGCTACGAAAGCACGACAGCACGAAAAAGAACCAATCCAAGATGGGTTTCGTGTTGTCGTGTTTTCGTGGCCGTATTTGAGACGCCGATGCCTCTGGTCGACGCGCGCGGCATCGTGAAGAGCTACCCGGTGGGGGGAACGTCCCTTACCGTGCTGCGCGACCTGGATTTGCAGGTCGAGCCCGGCGAGATGGTGGCGATTGTCGGCGCGTCCGGCGTCGGCAAGAGCACGCTGCTGCACGTGCTCGGGGGGCTCGATCGCGCCGATCGCGGGACGGTCTCGATTGCCGAGACCATGGTGACCGCGCTCGCAGACTCCGAGCTGGTCGCCTTCCGCAATCGCCGAATCGGCTTCGTCTTCCAGTTTCACCACTTGCTGCCGGAGTTCAGCGCCGTCGAGAACGCCGAGATGCCGATGCGCATCGCGCGCCTGCCGGCGGCCGAGGCGCGGCCTCGAGCCGAAGCCCTGCTTCGGCGGGTTGGGTTGGGCGAACGCCTTACACATCGGCCCGGCGCGCTGTCGGGCGGAGAGCAGCAGCGCGTCGCGGTCGCCCGGGCGCTCGCGATGCGGCCCTCGGTGCTGCTTGCCGACGAGCCGACGGGCGACCTCGACGAGCAGACGGCCGATGCGCTCCACGCGCTGCTGCGCGAGATGCATCGGGAGGACGGCCTGACCTCGATCATCGCGACGCACAACCTGCGGCTCGCCGCCGGTTGCGATCGCGTCCTGCGCCTCGAAGGCGGCCGCCTCGTTCCAGCCACGAGCCACTGAGAGCCGGTTTCACAACCCATGGGTGGGGTTCCGCCTTCTTCCCTCGACAAGCTCGGGACGCCCTGAGCCTGTCGAAGGGCAGGCGGGCCAATCCGGCTGAAGCCGGATCCCGCATGACTCTCGCATCCCCGCACCGGGAAAGAGCGTCTTCAGCTGGGGCGGGAACCCTCGTGATGGCAGGTACTTATCTGGCGAGTGGAATTCCCGCGGAACAGGCCATGCCGTATAATGGGGTTCACATGGCCATGACCCCAACAGCATCGGCTTTCACCTAGGCACGCAGGATGTTCGAACGGTACACGGAACGGGCCCGGCGAGTACTTTTCTTCGCTCGTTACGAGGCCAGCCAGCTCGGCAGCATCTCGATCGAAACCGAGCACCTGCTCCTTGGTCTGATTCGTGAGGGCAAAGGCCTCACCAGCCGGATCTTCGCCCGCTCGCATCTCTCGCTCGAGAACATTCGCAAGGAAATCGAAGGACGGACGGTCTTCCGGGAGAAGGTGTCGACCTCGGTCGAGATCCCCTTCAGCGCCGAGACCAAGCGCGTGCTGCAGTTCGCGGCCGAAGAGGCCGACCGGCTCCTGCACAACTACATCGGGACCGAGCATCTGCTGCTCGGCATCCTGCGCGAAGAACGGTCGGTCGCGGCGTCCATCCTCACCGAAAAGGGGATGCGGCTGGCCGCCGTGCGTGAAGACATCGTCCAGCTGTTGAACGAGAAGACGACCTTGACGCGGGTGAAGGAAACACCGCTTCTGGCCGAGTTCAGCCGCGACCTCACCGAGTCGGCGATGAAGAACCAGCTCGACCCGCTCGTCGGACGGGAGCACGAGCTGGAGCGGGTGCAGCAGGTGCTCTGCCGCCGCACCAAGAATAACGCCGTGCTCATCGGCGAGCCGGGCGTCGGCAAGACCGCCATTGTCGAGGGGCTGGCGCAGAAGATCGTCTACGGCGACGTGCCGCACTTTCTCGCCGACAAGCGCATCCTGGCGCTCGACATCTCGCTCATTGTCGCCGGCACGAAATACCGCGGTCAGTTCGAAGAGCGCCTCAAGGCGATCATGAAGGAGCTGACCGACAACCCCAACATCATCGTCTTCATCGACGAGCTGCACACGCTGGTGGGCGCCGGGTCGGCCGAGGGGTCGCTCGACGCGGCCAACATCCTCAAGCCGGCGCTCAGCCGTGGCGAGATCCGCTGCATCGGCGCCACCACACCGGCCGAGTACCGGAAGTACATCGAGAAGGACCGGTCTCTCGAGCGGCGCTTCCAGGCCATCAAGGTGGATCCGCCGGGCGAGCGCGAAACGATCGAGATCCTGCTCGGGGTGAAGGATCGCTACGAGAACTTCCATCACGTCGAGTACACGCGCGAGGCGATCGAAGCCGCGGTGTTCCAGAGCAACCGTTACATCACGGATCGGTTCCTGCCCGACAAGGCCATCGATCTGGTGGACGAAGCCGGCGCGCGCGCCAAACTGCGCGAGGCCGGCTACAGCGAAGAATTCGGCGAGATCAACAAGAGCATTCGCGTAGCCGTCGAGCAGATGGAAAGCGCCGTCTCGCAGAAGGACTTCGAGAAGGCTCAGTTCTATCGCGAGCAGGAAGTCACGGCGCGCGAGAACCTGCAGTTTGTCCGAGAGAAGTTCGACGTCAAGTCGTCGCACAGAAAAATTGTTGTCGGCAAGCAGGAGATAGACGAGGTCGTCTCGAAGTGGACCGGCGTGCCGATCGCGTCTATTAATCAAGATGAAGGCGACAAGCTGCTGCGCATGGAGTCCGACCTCCACAAGCGGGTCATTAGCCAGGAGAAGGCGATTGCGGCCATCTCGCGCGCCATCCGCCGGGCGCGCGCGGGCCTCAAGAATCCGAATCGGCCCGTGGGGAGCTTCGTCTTCCTCGGCCCGACCGGCGTCGGCAAGACCGAGTTGGCGCGCGCGCTGGCGAACTTCCTCTTCGGGAGCGATCACGCGCTCATCCGCTTCGACATGTCCGAGTACATGGAGAAGCACTCGGTCAGCAAGCTCATCGGGTCGCCGCCCGGCTATGTCGGGCACGAAGAGGGCGGTCAGCTCACCGAGAAGGTCAAGCGCAACCCGTACTCGGTCGTCCTGCTGGACGAGATCGAGAAGGCGCATCCGGACATCTTCAACATCCTGCTGCAGGTCTTCGAGGACGGGCATCTCACCGACGGCCTCGGCAACCGGGTGAACTTCAAGAACTCGATCATCATCATGACCTCGAACATCGGGGCGCGCTTCATCCAGAAGAAGAGTTCGCTCGGGTTCCAGTCCTCCGATATGGCCGAGATCAACCGGAGCGTCAACGACATGGTGCTCGGCGAGGTGAAGCGCACCTTCAACCCGGAGTTCATCAACCGTATCGACGAGATCATCGTCTTCGAGGCGTTGACCGACGATGACCTGCGGCGGATCATGGGGCTGCTCGTGACTCAGCTCAACGCCAACCTGGTCGACCGCAGGCTGAAAATCGCGCTGACGCCGGACGTGGTCGACTGGGTCATCGAGGTCACGTGCAAAGACCGATCGTACGGCGCCCGGCCGCTCCGGCGGGCGATCCAGCGCTACGTCGAGGATCCGCTGTCCGAGGAGCTCATCCGCGGGCATCTGGGCGGCGGTGAGATTGAGGTCTATCTGGATGGCGGCCAGCTCGCGTACCGTCCGGCGGGGGAGCTGGCCGGCGGCCGCAAACTGGCCTGAATGGCACGCGCCGGTGTTCCGGCCGCCGGCCGCCCTGTCCCGTCTAAGATCCAGTAAAGTTATAGCGTTGACGCGCATGCGTGTTCTTCCCCCCCTTCTGGGGCTGCTGGTCGCCCCTTGGGCCGCCGCCGCCCAGCAGCCGGCTGCTCCCGCCCCAGCGGCTCCACAACTGCCGTCGGTGACGGTCTGCGGCCAGCAGGCGCCGCCGCCGCGGGCGATCCCGCCGGACGGCTCGGTTCCGATCGTCCTGTTCATCGCCCCCTGCTTCGAAGCGCAGGGCGGCACGTCGCTCATCGAGCCGCAAACCTACCTCTTTTACATCCAGCTCAAGCAGAGCCGTCCCTCCGAGGGTGTCTGGATGCCGTACGACGGGGCTGCCGAAACCACCATCCGCGAAGATTTCAAGCGGCTGTTGAACACGAACTTTCTCGACAACCTCTCGATTGAGACGAAGGACTACACCTTCCCGAACGGCGTCGTCGGCAAGATCGTGCTCTACAACATGGAGGAGCGTCAGCGCGTCAAGATCGTCGAGTACGTGGGGTCGAAGGAGATCCAGTCGACCAAGATCGACGAGAAGCTGAAAGAGCTCGACTCGGAGATCCGCACCGATTCATTCATCGATCAGGGGCGGGTCCGCAAGGTCGAAGGCATCGTGCGCGACATGATGAAGGAGAAGGGCTTCCAGTTCGCGGAGGTCACCCACGAGATCAAAGAGCTCCCCGGCGGGCCCAAGCTCGTCAACCTGACGTTCCGCCTGAGTGAGGGGCCGACGGTCAAGATCCGGAAGATCGATTTTGTCGGCAACGTGACCGTCAGCGATCGCCGGTTGAAGCGGCAGATGAAGAACACCAAGCCGGTGTGGTGGCTCTCATTTATCAACGGCCGCGGCAAGTACCAGGAAACCAAGTTCGAGGAGGACGCGGACAAGGTGACCGCGTACTACCGCGATCGCGGATACATCCGGGCGTCGGTCGGTGTGCCCGAAGTGCGGGTGCTCGGAGATTCCGAGGACAAAGAGACGCGATGGATTGAGCTGCGCATCCCGGTCACCGAAGGCCGGCGCTATCAGGTTGGCACGTACGAGGTCGCGGGCAACGAGGTGATCAAGACCGACGCGCTCAAGCCGCTGTTCAAGCTGAAGCCGGGCGAGTACTACACCGAGAAGAACGTCCGCAAGGGTCTCGAGAAGGCCCGTGAATACTACGGCAGCCTGGGATACTTCGAGTTCACGGGCTTTCCGGATCTCAGGCCGCGCGACGACCTGGTCGTTCAGGCGGAGATTCCCGACGCGCTCAGACCGCCCGAAGGGGCGAGGCCGCTGCCGGGTGAACCGCCGCCCATCGTCGATGTCACGATGCGGATGGTGGAGGGGCAGCAGTACTTCGTCAACCGCATCCGGTTCACCGGGAACACGACCACGCACGACAACGTCATCAGGCGCGAGATGCGCGTGTACGAAGAGGGCGTGTTCAACACCGAAGCGCTCAAGTTCAGCATCAGGCGCCTCAACCAGCTCGGCTACTTCAAGCCGCTCGAGGGCGGCAAGGACGTCACGGTCGACAAGACGCCCGGTGCGTCCAACCAGGTCGACGTCACGCTGAAGCTCGAAGAGCAGAACCGGAACCAGATCAACTTCGGTGCCGGGGTGTCGGAGTTCGAGGGGTTCTTCGGGACAGTCTCGTTTCAAACGTCGAACTTCCTCGGCCGCGGCGAGAGCCTGACGCTGACGGCGCAGGCCGGCTCGCGCGCCCAGACGTACTCGCTGTCGTTCACCGAACCGTTCCTCTTCGACCGCAACATCACGGGCGGCTTCAGCATCTACCGGAGCGACGTGCGCTACGTCAGCCAGTTCACCCAGCGGACCCTGGGCGGAACGGTGACCGTCGGGTTCCCGCTGAGCGGATTCAGCCGGATGTTTTTCAACTACAGTTACCAGCGGGTCCGCATCACCGACATCAACCCGTCGTACTGCAATCCCGACATTCTGCGCAGCAATCCCTTCCTGCGCGATTCGCTCCAGTTGACCGGCAGCACCTGCTCCGGCGCCGGGAATGCCGGTTCGACGACCGTCGATCCGGTCACGGGCCTGCCCGTGGGCACGACGCTCGTCAGCAGTTCCGGCGACCGCGTGATCAGCAAGATTACGCCGAGCGTCGTGTACAACACCGTGGATCAGCCGATCTTCCCGACCCAGGGCCAGCGCTACACGGCGTCGATCGACCTGGCCGGCATCGGTGGCAACACGAATTTCTACAAGCCGACACTCGAGGGCGTCTGGTACTGGCGTCAGAACGCTCGCATGTCCTTCGGCACGCGCGCGCAGTTCGCCTACCTCCACACGTTCACGAAAGACGGAACCGAGGCGCTGCCGATCTTCGAGAAGATGTACCTCGGCGGTGAGTACACGGTCCGCGGGTTCGACATTCGTTCGATCGGTCCGCAAGATCCGGCCACAGGTCTTGTGCTCGGCGGCAACAAGCTGCTGTTGTTTAATTTCGAGGAGAATTTCACAATCGCCGGGCCGCTGCGGGTGATCCTGTTCTACGACGCGGGCCAGGTGAAGGACGTTGGACAGGGCTTCAGCTGGAAAGAGGACGTGACCACGTACCGCCTGAGGTTTCCGGATGGGCAGAGCTTGTACAATCCCTTGACAGCAACAGACGTGGCGGCTGGACTCGATGCCGTGACGACACACGTGTGGGCGTTCAAGACGTCGACCGGCGTGGAGGCCCGTTTCATGATGCCGGTCCTCAACGTCCCGTTCCGTTTGATCTTCGCCTTCAATCCACTGCGCGGCGGCGTGCGCGACAACACGCTCCAGCCTCAGAGCTCGTACCAGTTCCGCTTCGCGGTGGGCTCAACCTTCTAAGGGTGAGTCACTTCAATCTGGAAGGTCTCGCCGCCGGCGGGGACATTACCCTTCGAGTCGTAGATCCGCACGCAG
>MELA01000021.1:22581-38752 GCA_001767495.1 Acidobacteria bacterium RIFCSPLOWO2_12_FULL_65_11
CCCTTCGAGTCGTAGATCCGCACGCAGAAGTTGCCCTGGGAGATGGCGAAAGCGTTGATGACGGTCCCTTTGACGGCGTTGTCATCCGCGATGCCGGACGAGCAGCGGGCACCGTCCCACACCCCGACCCATAGCCCCACCTTGAGCGTGGGGTCGGGGGGGACGGTGGGGGGGACGGTGTCGAGCGACTTGAGCTCGGCGGCAATCGAGCCGCTCGTCACAGTACTGAACGGGAAAGACCACCCGCCGTTGAGGGTCAGCGTGCCCGTGAAGTTTTCAACGACGTTGACTCCGGAGGTCGGCGACGTGACGGACGACGTGGTGGAGGGGGCGCCGCTGTCGCTGCAGGCGGTCGCGGCCGGCAAGGCGAGGAGGATGACGAGCAGCTTGCAACGAAGGCGTCGGCACATGGGTTCCCAATGGTACACTGGCGAGGACTTTGGGGTAAAATCACGGGCCTCAGCCTGTTGACGAAAGGACTGTCTGGAATGAGAAGCGTTGTCACAGCTGCCTCGCTCGCCTTGGTGCTGAGCGCGTCCCATGGGTTTGCCCAGGCGGCAGCCCAGCAGCCGGCGGGTCAGGCGCCGGCCGCCCCGCGGCCGGCTGCACCACCGGCTCAGGCCCCGGCGGCCCCCCCCGTCCAGGCCGCACCGGCTCCGCCACCTCCGGTCTTCCCGCAGGGCGCAAAGGCCGGGATCGTCAGCCTGCAGCAGATCGCTCAGCTGTCCGCCGAAGGGAAGTCGCTGTCGGCGAGGATCCAACAGCTGATTCAACGGAAGCAGACCGAGGCCGCGCAGAAGTCCAAGGCGCTGACCGACAACCAGACCAGACTGCAGCAGAGCGGGGCGCTCATGAACGAAGTGGCGCGCACGGCGCTCGAGAAGGAAATCGATCGCCAGCAGCGCGAGGCCGAGCGCTTCCAGCAGGACGCCCAGGCCGAAGTCACCGAGCTGAACACCGAGCTGCAGGAGGAGTTCAACAAGAAACTCTTTCCGATTCTGCAGCAGATCGCGCAGGAAAAGGGGCTGCACCTGCTGCTGAGCGCCCAGGACGCCGGAGCCATCTGGTGGGAGCCCGCGATCGATCTCTCGTTGGAGGCGGTCAGACGTTTAGACCTCCTTACTGCCCCGCGCCCCTCTGCCGCGCCTGCTGCCGCTCCGCCGGCCGCGACGCCACCGGCTGCGACGCCAACGCCCACGACGCTACCGCCCCCGGCGCCGCCGGCCACACCCGGGCCGACCACGCCCAGACAGTAGCTGCATTACACTAGCGCTGACTCGGGATTCGGGATTTGGGATTGGGGATTCGGAGGGACCGAATCGGCCCGAATCCCAAATCCCGAACCCCTAATCCCGAATCAGTGGCCATCAACATCCCCGTCCTCCTCGACCGGCTCTGCTACCGCTATCCGTCTCTGCTCGTCGACGTGATCACCGAACACGAGGCCGGCCGCCGTCTGGTGGCCGTCAAGAACCTCACGGTCAGCGAGGACTTCTTTCAAGGACATTTTCCCGGCATGCCCCTGATGCCGGCGGTGCTGATGATCGAGTCGCTGTCGCAGGTGGCGGCGATGTTGCTGCTCCACCGGGAGGGCGCGCCCCCCGACGCGCACGTCTACCTCCGCGGCGTCAACGACGCGAAATTCCGCCGCCAGGTGGTGCCGGGCGATCGCCTGCGTCTCGAGGTCGCGATCGGCCGCCGCCGCACGCGTCTGGTCCGCGCACGGGCCGTTGCCAGCGTCGGCGATCAGGTGGTCGCCGAAGCCGAGCTGCTGCTCGGCTTGGTGCCCGATCGGACCACGATTGATGGAACCGCCATCGTCCACCCGCACGCGCAGATTGGTGTCGGGACGACGATCGGGCCGTACGCGACCATCGGACCGCACGTCGTGCTGGGTGCCCACTGCAGGGTCGGCGCGTCGGCCGTCATCGATGGGTGGACGGAGATCGGTGAGGGCACGGAGATCTATCCGTTCGCCTCGATCGGGCTCATCCCTCAGGACCTGAAGTTTCAGGGCGAGGTCACGCGGCTCGTCATTGGTCGCCACAACATCTTCCGGGAGTTCGTGACGATCCACCGCGGGACGCGGGGCGGCGGCGGGGTGACGCGCATCGGCGACAACAACCTGTTCATGGCTTATGCGCATGTCGCTCACGATTGTCAGGTGGAGCACGACACGATCTTTGCCAACGGCGCCACGCTGGCCGGCCACGTGCTGGTCGAGAGCTACGCGACGATCGGCGCGTTTTCTGGCGTCCACCAGTTCTGTCGGGTGGGACGGCACGCGTTCATCGGCGGGTACTCGGTCGTCACCAAGGACGCGCTGCCGTTTGCCAAGACCGTCGGCAATCGCGCCCGCATCTACGGCCTCAATACGCTGGGGCTCGTGCGGCGAGGATTCACGCCCGACGCCATTGGCATGCTGAAGCGGTCCTTCCGGTACCTCTTGCAGTCGAAGCTCAACACCACCAACGCGCTGCGACAGATCGAGCGGGATCGGTCGCTTCGGTGTGAGGAAGTGCAGTATCTGGTCGAGTTCATCCGCACCTCGCATCGTGGAGTGATCGTGCGCCGCGCCACCAAGCGGGTCGAGGAAGTTCTGGCCGACGAATGACATGCGCCTCGGTCTCATCGCCGGCAGCGGCAAGTTTCCCTTCCTGATCCTGGACGCCGCGCGGGCGGCGGGGTACGACGTCACGGTGATTGCCATCGAGGAAGAGGCATTCCCCGATCTCGCCGAAGCGGCGGCGCGTCTTCCGGCAGCGACGCTGCATTGGGTGTCGCTCGGGCAGCTCGGCAAGTGCATCAAGCTGCTGAAGGAGGCCTCCGTCACAGAGGTCGTCATGGCCGGGCAGGTGAGGCATACGAAGCTCTTCGCCGACATCATCCCCGACCTGACGCTGCTCGGAGTGCTGGCGCGGCTCAAGGCGAGAAACACCGATGCGCTGATTGCGGGCGTGGCCGACGTGCTCGGCGAGCACGGGATCGAGCTGCTCGATTCGACCACGTTTCTGGCGCCGCTGCTGGCGCGCGAAGGCGTGCTGACCCGCCGCGCACCGACCGACGAGCAACGGGCCGATCTGGAGTTGGGCGCCCGGATGGCCGATCGGGTGGCCGGCCTCGATATCGGCCAGACGATCGCCGTCAAGGCGGGGGCCGTGGTTGCGGTCGAGGCGATGGAAGGCACCGATGCCGTCATCGTGCGCGCCGGCCGGCTCGCGGGCCGAGGCGTTCGGATCGTCAAGGTCGCCAAGCCGCATCAGGACATGCGCTTCGACGTGCCGGTCGTCGGCGTGTCGACGATCGAGGCGATGAAAGCCGTCGAGGCCGACGCGCTGTCGATCGACGCGGGGAAGACGCTGCTCCTCGACGGCGACGCGATCGTTCGGGAAGCCGATGAGGCGGGGATTGTGATTGTCGGCCGAGCCCCTCGGCAGAGCTAACATCATGCCCCTTCGCGTAGCCGTCGTCGGCGTCGGCCATCTCGGGCGTCACCACGCGCGCATCCTGTCCACGCTGCCGGGTGCCCGGCTCGTCGCCGTTGTGGACAAGAAGCGCGACCGGGCGGAGGAGATCGCTGCCGCGTACGGGGCTCAGCCGCACTTCGACTATCGAGAGATCCTCAGAAAGGTTGATGCCGTCACCCTCGCGGTGCCGACCGACGTGCACCACGAGATCGCCGTGCCGTTTCTTGCGGCCGGCGTGCCCGTGCTCGTCGAGAAGCCGATGGCGCGCAGTCTCGCCGAGGCGGACGCCATGATTCGGGCGTCGGCGACCTCGGGCGCGACCCTCGCCGTGGGCCACACCGAACGGTTCAATCCGGCAGTCGAGGCTGCCCGGCCGCTGCTGACCGATCCGCGCTTCATCGAGGTCCATCGTCTCGGCACATTTCCAGACCGCAGCCTGGACATCGACGTGGTCTTCGATCTGATGATTCACGATCTCGACATCGTCCTCTCGCTCGTCAACGCTGAGGTGGAGTCCGTCGAAGCCGTCGGCGTGCCGGTGTTGACGGGACGGGTCGATATTGCGAACGCGCGGCTCCGGTTCGCGAACGGCTGCATCGCCAACCTGACCGCCAGCCGGATCAGCCGGGACCGCGTCAGGAAGATTCGCTTCTTCCAGCCGCTGGCTTATGTGTCGATCGACTACGCGGCGCAGAAGGTTGACCTGTGGCGGCTTGTGAAAGGCAGCGGTCTGGTGCCCTCAATTGAGGGCGGCGAGATTGACGTGGTCAACGAAGAGCCACTCAAGCGCGAACTGGCCGACTTTGTCGACGCGGTGGTCGCGCGGCGCGCGCCGCGCGTGACGGGCGAGGACGGCCGCCGCGCCCTGGCCCTGGCGACGCAGGTCAGCAGCAAGATGGGAATGTCCAACGCCGGCTGATCACGAAGGCGCGAAGGCCACACGAAGAACACGAAATATACTAGAGGTTTCGTGTGCCTTCGCGATCTTCGGGTCTTCGTGATGTACTGTCACTGACTATGTACTCCGACCTTGACGACTTCATAGCCGACCTCGATCGCCGTAGGCTCCTCTCGCACGTGACCGAGCCGGTCGATCCCAAGCTCGAGCTGGCGGCCGTGGTGGACCGCGCGTGCAAGTCGCCGACCGGCGGGCCGGCCCTGTTGTTCGAGAAGCCGACCGGCTTCGGCATCCCCGTCGCGGCCAACGTCTACGGATCGATGGAGCGGATGTGCCTCGCGCTTGGCGTCAAGACCCTGGACGATCTGGCGCGGGAGATCGACGAGCTCATGACGCCGCAGATGCCTGAAGGCATCATGGACGCGCTCAAGATGCTGCCGATGATCGGCCGGCTGCGCGACCTGATGCCGAAAACCGTCAGAGACGCGCCCTGCCACGAGGTGATCCAGAAAGAGGGCACGCTCGACGAGCTGCCGATCCTCACATGTTGGCCTGGAGACGGCGGACCCTTCATCACGTTCCCGATCGTCTTGACGAAGGATCCCGAGTCGGGTGCGCGCAACATCGGCGCGTACCGCATGCAGGTGTTCGACGGCAGAACGACCGGGATGCATTGGCAGAGGCACAAGGGCGGCGCGCAGCACTACCGCGTCGCCGAGCGGCTGGGGAAGCGGCTCGAAGTGGCCGTCGCCCTCAGTCCCGAGCCGGTCCTGCCATACTGCGCGACGGCGCCGATGCCCGAAGGCCTCGACGAGCTGCTGCTGGCGGGATTTCTCGCGCGTCGCCGAATCGAGATGGTCAAGTGCGTGACCGTCGATCTGGAAGTACCCGCCAGCTCGCATATCGTGCTCGAGGGCTACGTCGAGCCGGGCGAGCGGCGGCGCGAGGGCCCGTTCGGCGACCACACGGGTCTCTATTCGCAGCCAGACGATTTCCCCGTCTTCCACATCACATGCGTCACGCGGCGAAAGAAGCCGACCTACCTCACCACGGTCGTCGGTATTCCACCA
Organism: Acidobacteria bacterium RIFCSPLOWO2_12_FULL_65_11; assembly: GCA_001767495.1. Classification (GTDB taxonomy): domain Bacteria; phylum Acidobacteriota; class Vicinamibacteria; order Vicinamibacterales; family CAVVIG01; genus 2-12-FULL-65-11. The sequence continues at coordinate 28,017 of MELA01000021.1, forward strand.
ATGGAGGACTACTATCTCGGGCTGGCGAGCGAGCGCATCTTTCTGCCGATGATCCGCAAGACGCTGCCCGAGATCGTGGACATGCACTTTCCGGCCGAGGGGATTTTTCACAACCTCGTGCTCGTGTCGATCGACAAGCGCTATCCCGGCCACGCGCGGAAGATCATGAACGCATTCTGGGGCCTGGGCCAGCTGATGTTCTCTAAGACGATCGTCGTGGTCGACAAAGACGTCAACGTGCAGAACGTCAGCGAGGTGGCGTGGATCGTCGGCACGCACATGGACCCGGTGCGCGACATTCAGATGACGCGCGGTCCGGTGGACGATCTGGACGATGCAGCGGAGTTACCGGCGTACGGCGGCAAGATGGGCATTGACGCGACGCGCAAGTGGGCTTCGGAGGGTTACACGCGATCGTGGCCCGCACGCGTGGCCACCACGGAGGCCGCCGGCCGTCGCGCGGCCGAGATCTGGGCGAAAATCTCCGGTAGGATGTAATGTCCGGCTGGAGCCGGCCCCGACACATGCCCGTCACCAACGCTGAACTGACGACCCTCGCGGCCAGTCACGACATCATCAACCTGGGCATGCGTGCCGACGAAGTGCGCCGGAGGCGGCACGGCACGCGCACGACATTCGTCCGCGTCGCCTCCGTGCCGGCCGAACCGCGTGGCCCGCTCGTGCTGCCCTCCGCCACAGGTGAGATTCGCATCGGGGGCGCACCGGCCAGTCGGCAGGCCGCTGTGGAGCGCGTCAGGGAAGTGATCGCCGCCTCTCGCGGGATTCCCGTGTCGGCCTTCTCGCTGGCCGACCTCGAACTGCTCGCGACGCGCGAATCCGTCACCTTGCGATCGTTGCTCGAGGATCTGCGCGCCGCTGGACTCGAGCTCGTGGCCGACGCTCCGTACGACCTGCTGCACGACCCGCGCCGCTCGATTGAGGAGGCTAATATCGCCGGTCTCACTCTGGCTCGTCTCACCGTCCATCGGTCGTCATCACCGGACACGCTGCCGCTCTTGAAGGCCGTCACCGAGCTCCAGCGCAGCGTGGCCGTCATCCGGGCCTTCGCGCCTCTCGCGCGGACGACGAGTCCCTCGATGCCGACGACAGGCTATGAGGACGTGAAGCGTGTCGCCCTCGCGCGTCTCGTGGTCGATAACGTGCCGTCGATTCAGGTGGACTGGGCGCTCTATGGCCCCAAGCTGGCCCAGATCGCGCTGACCGTTGGCGCCGACGATGTCGATGGCGTGTCGGCGGAGGATGACATGACCGAAGGCCGGCGTCGCGGGCCGCTCGAAGAGATCCGCCGCAACATTCGGGCTGCCGGCCTGGAGCCCGTCGAGCGGAACGGCCGATTCGAGGCGGTCGCTGGATGATCGATCCGTCTCCCTCCGGCGGACCGCTGGGCGTTCGCCTCGGCGCTGTGGAATACCTCAACGCTCGCCCGCTGGTGTGTGGTCTCGAGCGCTCGCCTCGTTTCGTCGTGAGGTACGACGTGCCATCCGAGTGTGCGCGACTGCTGCACACGGGCGCCGTCGACGTCGGGCTGATCCCGTCGATCGAGTACCTACAGAGCGATGCGTACCGGATCGTGCCAGACCTGGCGATCGTGTCGCGCGGCGCGGTCGCCTCGGTCGCACTATTTACGACGCGGCCCGTCCGCGACGTCCGGTCGATCGCGATGGACAGCAGTTCGCGGACGTCCGTGGCGCTCGTACGCATCCTGTGCGCGAGGCTGTTCAAGATTCAGCCGGCCATTCAGTCGCTCGACCCGGATCTAGACGAAATGCTCCGTCGCGCGGACGCGGCCCTGATCATTGGAGACAGCGCGTTGTTGATGGACCCGGCCAAGGTCCGGCTAAAGCCGCACACGACGTACGAGAAGAGTGACCAGCTACCGATCGAGAAGATTGACCTGGGCGAGGCGTGGACCGAGATGACCGGGCTGCCCTTTGTCTGGGCGTTCTGGGCGGGCCGTCCCGATGCCCTGACGCGTGACGATATTCGCGCGCTCGGCGAGGCTCGCAATGCGGGTGTTCGACAGTCCGATGCGATTGCCAGGGCGTATTTCCGGGATGCACCAGCACACCAGGAGCTCGGCGCGCGCTACCTGCGGGACAATATCAAGTACCATCTGCGAGACGAGGAACGCGCGGGGCTTGAAGCGTTCTATCGTTACGCGCGCGAGGCTGGCGCGGCCCCGGCCGCGCACGAGCTTCGGTTCTATTGAGGCGGGTCCAACAGGACCCGCCCTACGTACGGCGAGAGGTAGGCCGGGTCCTTTTGGACCCGGCGTGACGATGACGATTGACCAGATCGCTGACAAGGTGAAGGGGGGCGGGCGGATCGACGCCGGCGAGGCGCTCGATCTCTTTCGACACGCACCGACCCCGCTCCTTGGGCAGCTGGCAGACGTTGTCCGCGCCCGCAAACATCGCGACGGCTTGGTCACCTACATCATCGATCGCAACGTCAACTACACGAACGTCTGCGTCGCCAGGTGCAATTTCTGCGCGTTCTATCGTCGGGTCGGCTCGCCGGAAGGCTACGTGCTGGGGTTCGACGAGCTGTTTCGGAAGATCGACGAGACCATCGCCGTCGGTGGGGGCCAGCTCCTCCTGCAGGGCGGCCACAACCCCGACCTGCCGCTCGCCTGGTACGAAGACCTGTTTCGGGCCGTCAAGGCACGCTATCCGAGCTTCAAGCTCCACGCGCTCTCGCCGCCCGAGGTCATCCACCTCTCGCGGCTCTCGCAGCTGGCTGTGCCGGACGTGATCGACCATCTGATCGCCGCCGGCCTCGACAGCATTCCCGGCGGCGGCGCCGAGATTCTCGTGGACCGGGTCCGCCGCCTCTTGCACTGCGACGGCAAGGCGACCTCCGACGAGTGGCTCGACGTCATGCGCCACGCCCACCGCGCCGGCCTCCGCACGACGGCGACCATGATGTACGGGACGGTCGAGACCGACGAAGAGCGGCTCGAGCACCTGCTGCGGCTGCGCGCGCTGCAGGACGAGACGGGTGGCTTTACGGCGTTCATCACGTGGAGCTATCAGCCGGCGCACACCGAACGGGGAGGCGTGGAGGCGACGGGCCTCGACTACTTGAGGACGCTCGCCACCGCCCGCATCGTCCTCGACAATTTCGACAATGTGCAGGCCTCCTGGGTGACGCAGGGCGGAAAGGTCGGCCAGTTGGGCCTCGCCTTCGGCGCCAACGACATGGGCAGCGTCATGATCGAAGAAAACGTCGTGCGGGCCGCCGGGGCAAGCTACTGCATGGACGAAGTGGAGATTGTCCGCAACATCGAGGCCGCGGGCTTTGTCCCGAAGCGGCGGAACATGCACTACGAGATCCTCGGAGATCCCATCTGTCGCGAGCGTGACGTGCCGCGGATGCTCGAGCTTGCCACCTCGCGCGACGAAGGAGACACACACGTACCCGACGAACTCGCGAAATATCCCGCGCGAAGCCGCGGCGGCAAACAACTACGTCTCATTCAGCATTGACCCGTTATCGCGCCACTTGGGTCGTTCCCATCAGCGGACCGCCCATTCGTGACGGGTGGGTCGAGGTAGAACACGATCGGGTGATGGCGTGCGGCGCGACGCGCGACGCCACCTCTGGCGCCGCCCTCCTGCGCCACGTCGATCTCGGCCAGGTGGCGATCCTTCCCGGTTTGGTGAATGCGCACACACATATCGAGCTGTCCTACTTGCGGGGTGTCGTGCCAGAGGCGGCCGAGTTCGTCGCGTGGGTACGCGCCCTGCTGGCCGAGCGGGGGCGGTGGCCCGATCCGCACGCGCCGCAGATTCTCGAGGCGATTGACCGGGCGCTGGTCGAATCAGCCGCTTCCGGCACGGCGGTGCTTGGCGACATCAGCAACACGCTGGCCACGTTTGCGCCGATCGTCCGCAGTCCTCTGGCGGGCGTGGTGTTCTACGAGCTGATGCGCTTCAAGGCGACCCGGTCTCGCGCGTTTGTCGAACAGGCCTGTCGCGAGATCGAGGCCCTTCGACCGGCCGGTCGCGTCCGTGCCAGTTTGGCGGCCCACGCGCCCTACTCGGTGGCGCCCTCCGTGTTCCGCGCGATTCGTGACGCGATCGATCGCGACCCGTCCACCCGCTGCAGCGTGCATCTGTCGGAATCGCCAGAAGAGGTCGAGTTTATTCGGACCGGCGGAGGGCCATGGCGTCGCCTCCTCACGGAGATCGGCGCCTGGGATCCCGCGTGGGTGGTGCCCGGCGTCACGCCGGTGCAGTGTCTGGACGAGGGTGGATTTCTTGACGATCGGGTGCTGGCCGTCCACGGCGTGCAGATGGCGCCACCGGATCTCGCGCGGCTGGCCGCGCGCGGCACGACGCTCGTCACGTGTCCGCGTAGCAACAGGCACACCGGCGCCGGTGTTCCTCCCATCGAGACGTTCTATGCCTCGGGTGTGCGCGTCGCAGTGGGCACCGACAGCCTCGCCAGTGTGCCAGACCTGAACATATTTGCCGAGCTGGCCGCGATGCGTGCGCTGGCGGCCTCGGTGCCCGCGGCGAGGCTCCTGGCGAGCGCGACGTACGAAGGCGCCCGGGCGCTCGGCTTCGACAAAGACTATGGCACGATCCAGCCTGGGAAATGCGCGCGGCTGCTGACGGTCGCCGTGCCGGCGGGGATGGAGGATGTGGAAGAATATCTCGTCTCGGGTATCCATCCTGAACAGATCAAGTGGATTGAGTCGTGCTGAAACGCGTAGCGGTCTATCTCTCGTTTGTGCGCTTCAGCCATTCAGTGTTCGCGCTGCCGTTTGCGCTGGCCGGAGCGCTCCTGGCGACGCGGGGCGCGCCGGTTGGTTGGGGCACGGTCGGCTGGATTCTCGTCGCGATGCTCGCGGCGCGGAGCGCGGCGATGGGATTCAACCGTCTGGTGGACGCCCGCTTCGACGCGCTCAATCCACGGACGGCCAACCGCGAGCTGCCGCGAGGCGTCATGACCTCCGCCGAGGCGACCGCGTTTGTCGTCGTGGCGTCGATCGTCTTCGTGTTCGCCGCGTTGCAATTGAGCCCGCTTTGTTTCGCGCTGTCGCCCTTCGCGCTGGCGATTGTGTTCTGGTACTCGCTGGCCAAGCGCTTCACGACCTGGACGCAGCTGTTTCTCGGCCTGGCAATGGCCGTGGCGCCCGTGGGCGGCTGGCTCGCCGTGGGCGGACGGGGCGGATGGGAGCCGTGGCTGCTCGGTCTCGCCATCTGCACGTGGGTGGGCGGATTCGACGTCCTCTACGCCTGCCAGGACATCGAGTTCGATCGCGCCCAGGGACTTCGCTCGATTCCGGTCCGCTACGGCGTGCCCGCCGCGCTCCGCATCTCCCGACTCCTGCACGTGGTGACCATCGTCTGCCTGATGGCGTTGCCACTCGCGACCCCTCTTGGCTCCCTGTATGTGGCCGGCGTCTCGATTGTGGCGCTGCTGCTCGTCTACGAGCAGTCGCTCGTCCGCGCCGACGATCTGTCGCAGGTCAAGCGCGCCTTCGATCTCAACGGTTACGTCGGCATCCTGTACCTGCTGGTTCTGGCCGCGTCGATCTATGGACAGTGATTGGCTCATGGCTCAGGGCTCAAGCTGGCCTATGGTTTATGCGTCTTTGGGCCGCAGGAGCCTTGAGCCTTAAGCCTTGAGCCGGACAGATCTCTCCAAGTCTCCGGCCCGCATCGCCGGTATGTTCGATGCGATCGCGACTCGCTACGATTTCCTCAATCATCTGCTGAGCGTCGGCGTCGATCGCCGCTGGCGGCGCCGGGCCATTCGAGCGCTCTCGCTGACCGGACGCGAGCGCGTGCTCGATCTGTGCACCGGCACGGCAGACCTCGCGATTGCCTCCGCGGACGCTCGTCCGGGCGCGGCGCGTGTGATCGGCGTGGATTTTGCGGGGGCGATGCTGCAGGTCGGGCAGCACAAGATCCGGCACGGCCATCTGACCGACCGCATCACGCTCGTCAGGGGCGATGCGACGCGGATTCCGCTCGGCGACCGCACCGTCGACGCCATCACCATTGCGTTCGGCATCCGTAACGTCGAGAACACGGCGGCCGCCTGTCGGGAAATGCTGCGGGTGCTGAAGCCGGGTGGGCGCGTGGCCATTCTGGAGTTTGGGATTCCTGCCACACCTGGCGTCCGTGCGCTGTATCTCTGGTACTTCACGCACGTTCTTCCACCGATTGGACGGATCGTCTCCCGCCACAACGCGGCCTATGGCTACCTGCCCGCATCGGTGAGCGCGTTTGCATCGCCTGATGAGTTTGTGACAGTTCTGCGGGAGTGCGGATTTGTCGACGCGATTGCCGTCCCTCTCACCTTCGGCATCGTCTTCTTATATACGGCTCGTTGTGGCTGAACTTTCGTTCGAAGTGTCCGCCTTCAGCTCACAGTTGTAGTGTCCGGCTTCAGCCGGACGACACGGTCCGCCTGAAGGCGGACACTACAGGGATGAAGGGTATAATCGCACTAACTTCCTGATGTATTTCGATTTCGAGGACTATCGTCCTGATATTTCGCCGGTCGGTCGGGCGATTTCATGGCGCGAAGGCGTCCTCCTCTCGATCATCCTGCACCTGGTGATGGCCATCGTGATCTTGCTGGCTCCGCGGCTGTTTCCGCGCGACGTCGAAGCAGATCGCGCGCGACTCGCCGCGCTGCTCGATCTCCGGAGACAGCAGGACCAGGCGCGATTTGTGTTCGTCCAGCCGCGGGTCGATCCGACCGCGCCCAAGCCGCCCGATCGCGCCGACCCGTCCGACAAAGATCGCGAGGCGCGAGCGCTGGAGCGGGCCTTGGATCAGGCCAATGCCTTGCCGTTCGCGCGCGGGAACAGCCCCGAGCGCGTCGAAGAGCCCGAAGAGCGGCCGGAGCGGGCGCGCGGGCAGGGACCGACGCCCGACCCGGCCGCCGGCCAGCGGGCCGAGCAGTCAACGCCTCCCGAGCAGCCACTGCCGGAATCTCAGTCGGCGCTGCTGTCGCCTCTTCCCCAGCTGCCAGCCGCGCAGAGCGGGGCGAACGGCCGCAGTACGGCGCCGGGCGGCTCGCTCGGCGACTCGCTGCGCAACCTGCAGCGGTTCATCGAGTCGGAGTCATTCGACAATCAGCGGGGCGGGGTGAACGAGTTCGGACCGGCGATCCAGTTCGATACCAAGGGCGTCGAGTTCGGCCCCTGGATTCGACGATTCGTCGCTCAGGTCAAGCGGAACTGGTTCATTCCCAACGCCGCGATGATGGGCATGAAGGGCCGCGTCGTCATCACATTCAACGTGCACAAGAGTGGCGTGATCACGGATCTGACGGTCATCGGTCCGTGTCCGATCGAGGCGTTCAACAGCGCGGCCCTCGGAGCGCTTGTCGCCTCGAATCCGACGCAGCCGCTCCCGCCGGAGTACCCGGTCGACAAGGCGTTCTTCACGGTGACGTTTTTCTACAATGAGCTGCCGCAATAGGGCCTGCTTTCTGGACGTAGTGTCCGGCTTCGGCCGGACCTGGAGGTCCGCCTAAAGGGCGGACACGACAGGCTGGAAACCGGTTCTTGAGATGCTCACCCGCACTCAGCAGCTCGGTCTGGTGATCCTTCTGTCCGTGTTCGTCATCTATGTTCTGATCCGGGTGTGGTGAACCGCGGTCAACCCCTCGTGGTGGCGATCCTCGGGCCGACGGCTGCCGGGAAAAGCACACTGGCGCTGGCGCTGGCCGAGCGATTCGGCGGCGAGATCATCAACTGTGATTCGACCGCGGTCTATCGCGGGTTTGACATCGGGACCGACAAGGTCGCGCCCGCCGACCGCCGCGGCATTCCACATCACCTGATGGACATCGTCGAGCCGACCGAAGAGTACACGGCCGCGCGCTACGGACGCGATGCCGCCTCGATCATTCGAGACCTTCACCGGCGCGGGCGGCTGCCGCTTGTCGTCGGTGGCACGGGGTTCTACTATCGGGCGCTGACCCGGGGCCTCTTTCCCGGCCCCGCCGCCGACCAGGCGTTGCGCCGGCGCCTCGAGGACATCACCGCGCGTCGCGGCGTGACGTTCTTGCACCGGATGGTGCGGCGCGTCGACCCGCAGTCTGCCTCGCGCATCCAGCCGCGCGACGTCAAGCGTCTCGTGCGGGCGCTCGAAGTGTTCTTCTTGACCGGGCGCCCGCTGACCGCCCATTTCGCCGACACGCAGTCGCCGATCCCAGGCGTCGACGTCCAGCCGATCGCCGTCCGGCTTGGGGCAGCTGAGACCTCGAGGCGTGTCACCAGACGGGTGGACGAGCAATTCAAGCGTGGCCTGCTCGACGAGATCAGGGGGCTCATCGCCCGCGGAATTCCCGAAAGCGCACGGCCGTTCGGCGGCCTGGTGTACCGGCAGGCGCTCGAACATCTTCACGGCGTGCGAGACGAAGCCGCGACACGCGAGCTCATCGCGCAGGAGAACCGGCACTATGCGCGTCGTCAGTTGATCTGGTTCCGTAAGGAGCCTAACCTCATCTGGCTCGACGGCCCCGGCGAAGCACCTGAGACCATCTCTGCCGCAGCCGGCCTGGTCGAGCAGTGGTTGTCCAAATGACGCCCTTTACACGAGCCATCGTTATCGTCCTCGACGGGGTCGGCATCGGCGAGCTGCCGGATGCGGCGGCGTACGGCGACCAGGGGAGCAACACCCTCGGCAACATCGCGCGCGCGGTGCCGCTCGGCGTGCCGACTCTGCGAGCGCTCGGTCTTGATCGTGTGGCGTCACTTGGGGGCGTGTCGGCCGGCCGGCCGACAGCTGCTGTCGGACGGATGGCCGAAGCCTCCCCTGGAAAAGACTCTGTCACGGGCCACTGGGAGATGATGGGGCTCGTGCTCGATCGTCCGTTTGCGGTCTTCCCCAATGGCTTCCCGCGGGACATCATCGCCCGGTTGTCCTTTCTGACGGGCCGTGGCGTCCTTGGCAACAAGGCGGCGTCGGGCACCGAGATCATCAATGCTCTCGGCGCGGAGCACCTTCGCACCGCGTCGTTCATCGTGTACACGTCGGCTGACAGCGTCTTTCAGATCGCCGCGCATGAGGCGATTATTCCGGTGAGGGAGCTCTATCGCGCGTGCGAAACGGCCTACACGCTCGTGTGCGAAGGGCTTGGCGTCGGCCGCGTCATCGCGCGGCCGTTTGTCGGCGAGCCCGGCCGCTTCACGCGGACCAGCAATCGCCGCGACTATGCCGTGCCCCCGCCGCGCGACACACTGCTCGATCGGCTCAAGGCGGCCTCGTGTCCGGTTGTCGCGATTGGCAAGATCGAAGACTTGTTTGCCGGCCGCGGGATCACCGAAGCCCATCACACGGTCAGCGACGATGAGGGGATGGACGAGGTGGAACGGCAGCTGAACCGAGTAGACCGCGGCCTGATCTTCGCCAACCTCGTCGATTGCGACACGGTGTACGGTCACCGGAACGACGTCGCTGGCTACGCGAGCAATCTCGAGCGCTGCGACGCCCGGCTCGCGGGTCTGCTGCCTCGTCTCCGTGACACCGACTTGCTGGTTGTCACGAGCGATCACGGCAACGACCCGACCACTTCCAGCACGGACCACTCCCGGGAGTACGTACCGCTCATCGTCACCGGCGCGCACGTGCGTGCGGGCGTCGATCTGGGTACACGCCGGACGTTCGCAGATGTGGGGCAAACGCTCGCGGAGCTGTTTGGCGTCGGCTCGCTCCACCACGGCACGAGTTGTCTTGCCGAGATCACATCGTAGAACCACGTACGCAGTGTCCGCCTTGAGGCGGACCGTGAGGTTTCGGGTAGAACCACGTACGTAGTGTCCGCCTTGAGGCGGACCGTGAGGTTCCGGTGGAGCTACGCAGAGTATGATGCCTCTGCGGTCTCTGCGTTGATCGTCGTATGGCTACGATTCGTGAACAACTCGAACAGCGGGAACGCGACATCCTATCGGCTAAGGCGGCCAAGAGCGCCGACTCGCGCGGCCGTCTGCGTCCAGAGCCGGAAGACGACGTCCGGCCGGCGTTCCAGCGTGATCGCGACCGGGTCATTCACAGCAAGGCCTTCCGCCGCCTCAAGCACAAGACGCAGGTCTTCTTCGCGCCGACCGGCGATCATTACCGCACGCGCCTGACGCACACCCTCGAGGTGTCGCAGATCGCGCGCACCATCGCCAAAGTGCTGCGCCTCCACGAAGAGCTGACCGAGGCGATTACGCTCGGCCACGATCTCGGCCACACGCCGTTTGGTCACGCCGGCGAGAAGGTCCTAGACTCGCTGATGCCGGGCGGCTTCAATCACTACCTGCAGAGTCTCCGCATCGTCGACCAGCTCGAAAACGACGGCCGCGGCCTCAACCTCACCTGGGAGGTGCGCGACGGCATCGCCAAACACTCCAAGGGCAAATCCGGCGTGCCGGTTGGGATGGCGCCGGCGCAGCGAGCGTCGACCGTCGAAGGGCAGATCATGCGCGTCGCCGACCTCATCGCCTACGTCAATCACGACATCGACGATGCGATACGGGCCGGGTTGCTCAAGTCGGAGGATCTTCCGAAGGAGCCCATCCAGCTGCTGGGCGCCACCTCGTCGGCGCGGATTGGGACGATGGTGAAGGACGTGGTGACAGAGACGCTGGCGGCTGACGTCTCGGAGATTCGCATGAGTGACACGGTGCTCAGCGCCGTACTCGCGCTGCGAGGCTTCTTGTTCGACGCGGTGTATGATAACGTCGCCGCAACGGCCGA
>MELA01000021.1:38801-41841 GCA_001767495.1 Acidobacteria bacterium RIFCSPLOWO2_12_FULL_65_11
GCTCGACGCTGAAGGACTCGACGCTGCCACCCGTGACTTTCTGGCCGGCATGACCGACCGCTACGCGGTGCGTCTGTTCGAGCAGCTGTACATCCCCAAGCCCTGGGCCATCGAATGAGTTCGTGAAATCGCAGGATTGCAAAATGGCAGGATTGCAGGATTGAATGGCCGAGCCACGAAAGGTTCCTGATGATCCCCTCGCATTCATCCAGAAACACCTTCGCGAGCGCCGCGTCTACTGGACGCATCACGTCAATATGCGGCTCGCGGGAAGGCATATCACGCGACGGCCTATCATCCAGATGCGGGTGAATGGGAGCCAGATCTAAGGACTCGGAGAACAACCCCATGAAATGCCGAACGTGCGGCGGGACACTGTCGCCGACCACAACGGATCTGCCCTTCAAAGTCTCGGAGAGAACGATCGTGATTCTCAAGCAGCTACCGGTCGCGCAGTGTCGAAGTTGCAGTGAGTATTTGATCGAGGATTCAGTGTTCGCCAAGGTGGAGAAGCTGCTCTCTGGAGTCGACACGTCAGTTGAACTTGAGATCATTCCGTTCGCTGCATAGCCGGTAGACGCAGTCATGGCGCTGAGCGCGGGAACTCGTCTTGGGGCGTATGAGATCGTCGCGCTGATCGGCATCGGCGGCATGGGCGAGGTCTATCGCGCGCACGACGGCAAGCTCAACCGCGACGTGGCGCTCAAGGTGTTGCCCGAGATCTTCGTCACCGATCCGGACCGCGTCGCGCGTTTCCAGCGCGAAGCGCAGGTCCTCGCCGCGCTCAACCATCCGCACATTGCCGCCATCTATGGGTTCGAGGAGGCTGGCCCGACGCGGTTCCTGGCGGCGGGCAGGCCCCGAAATGGTCCAGGACTCGCCGCGAGTTGTTTTACGCCACGGCTGATGGCCAGATCATGGTCGTTCCTTATAGCGTCGATGGCGGATCCTTCCGAGTTGAGAAGCCGCGGCCCTGGTCGAGTCGCCGGTTTGCGATGACAACGGCATGGTCCGGGGGATTCGATCTGCACCCCGACGGCAACCGCTTCGCGCTGGCGACCATCCCAGAGGATCAGGTCGCCGCAAGACAGGACAGGGTCGTCTTCGTCTTCAACTTCTTCGACGAGCTGCGCCGCCTGGCTCCTACTCAGCGCTAGGCTCCGGCTTCCACTCCTGATTCTGCATGGTATATTGAGGGGTTCATGCGGCTCGATCTCGGCAGGATCCGCACGGCCACGGAGCGCTACGAGAAGGTCTACGACGCGGCAGCGTTGGGGGGCGATCGGGACGACTTCCGGGTGGCGGCGCCGGTGTCGCTCGGATTCGACATCACCAAGGACAAGGAGCAGTTCCACCTCGTCGGGGCCGTGAAGACGACCCTGGAGCTCTCCTGCGGCCGGTGTCTCGAGCCGTTCACGTGCCCGGTGGATGCCGCGTTCGATCTGCGCTACCAGCCGCACGCGCACAATGCGGGTGAGGGCGAGCGGGAGATCGAAGAGGACGACCTGACGACGGCCTTTTACGAGAACGAGGAGATCGATCTCGGGCAGTTGATGCGGGAGCAGTTTTACCTGTCGGTGCCGATGAAGCCACTGTGCCAGGAAGGCTGCCGCGGCCTGTGCCCTGTCTGCGGGACGAATCTCAACCGCAGCACGTGCGCCTGCAAACGCGAGTGGGAGGATCCGAGGCTGGCCGCGCTCAAGGAACTTCGCACGAAGCATTAAAGGTCCGCCTGAAGGCGGACACTACAATTGACAGACAAGACCAAGGACCAAGCACCAGGGACGGACCAAGGACCGGGAACCAAGAACCAAGGACCAGACGATGCCAAATCCCAAGCGACGACACTCCAAGACGCGAACGGCGAATCGCCGCACGCACGACACGCTGAAGCCGGCCGGGCTGGGCGAGTGCCCGCACTGCCACGAGCCGAAGCAGCCCCATCGCGTCTGCGCGAACTGCGGCTACTACCGCGGACGACAGGCGCGCGCGGTGGACGAGGAATAGAGCACCTACGCACCTAAGGCATCTGAGCACCTGAGATGATCTGGATCGCGGTAGACGCCATGGGCGGCGATTTCGCGCCGACAAACGTCGTCGATGGCGCGCTGGCCGCCACGCGTCACTTCGACGTCGGCGTGACGCTCGTCGGCCGGAGCCAGCCGATCGAGGCCGAGTTGGCGCGGTATCGGTGGCTCGACCGGGACAAGGTGCGGATCGTCGAGGCGGCCGATGTGGTGTCGATGGAGGAGTCGCCGATGGCCGCGCTCCGCCGCAAGCCGGGCGCCTCGATCAAAGTGGCGGCCGACTTGGTGGCCGCGGGGCGGGCCGACGCGCTCGTCAGCGCCGGGCACACCGGGGCGACTGTGATGGCCGCGCACGGCGCGTTCGGCATGCTCGCCGGCGTCGATCGGCCGGCGCTCGCCGCGACCATTCCGACGCGTCAGCGTCCGGCGGTGCTCCTGGACGTCGGCGCCAGCATCGAGTGCCGACCCCGGCATCTGCTGCAGTTTGCGGTGATGGGCGCCGTCTACGCGCGCGTCGGGCTCGACATCGAGTCGCCGCGCGTCGGATTGCTGTCGATTGGTGAAGAGGCGACCAAGGGCAACGAACTGACACGCGAGGCGCACCCGCTGCTCAAGGCGTCGCCGCTCGGCTTTGTGGGCAACATCGAGGCTCGCGACATCTACAGTGGCGAGGCCGACGTCATCGTCTGCGACGGGTTCACCGGAAACGTGGTCCTCAAGTCGAGTGAAGGGCTCGTGGACATGATTGAAGCCGGGCTGTCGGGAAGCTTCACGACGCGCGTCGGGTCGCTCCTGGCGCGGCGGACGTTGCGGCATGTGCGCCGCCGCGTGGACTACTCGGAGTACGGCGGCGCGCCGCTTCTCGGCGTTGCGGGCGTCACCATCGTTGGCCACGGCCGATCGAGCGCCAGGGCCGTGCGCAACGCCGTGGCCCTGGCGTACCGGTTCGCGACCCAGCACTTCATCGAGCGCGTCGAGCAAGAGATTGCGAGGGCCTGCGGTCGCCCTCAGAT
>MELA01000022.1 GCA_001767495.1 Acidobacteria bacterium RIFCSPLOWO2_12_FULL_65_11
CACCTCTCGTCACACGGCGAGCAGCGGCTCCTCTACATCCTCGACGAGCCGACGACGGGGCTCCATTTCGACGATATTGCGAAGCTGCTGGCGGCGTTTCGCAAGCTGCTCGAGGCCGGGCACACGCTCGTGGTGATTGAGCACAACCTCGACGTCATCAAGACGGCCGATTACATCGTCGATCTGGGACCGGAGGGCGGCGAGGACGGGGGCGACGTCGTGGCGACCGGGACCCCGGAACAGCTGGTGCAAATCGACGCCTCGCACACCGGGCGGTACTTGCGACCGGTTCTGGCGGAAGGCCGTTCCCACGCGTATGCTGCAGGACGATAGTCGGTGACGTTCTGTTCTGGATACGCGCGAGCACTGCGGTGCGAGCGCGTCGGGCGTGGGGGTGGGGACCCACGCGATTAATAAATGTGAGACTGCAGCGCGCGTTTTACGCGCGACCCACTCTCGACGTCGCCCGCGATCTGATCGGCAAGGTGCTCGTGCACGAGCGCCGAGCCGTCCGCACGAGCGGCGTCATCGTCGAGGTCGAGGCCTACATCGGCGAATCCGATCCCGCCTGCCATGCCGCGCCGGGCCCGACCGCGCGCAACGCGCCGATGTACGGCGCCCCCGGTCACGCATACGTCTATCTCAATTACGGCATTCACTCTCTGGTGAACATCGTCACTGAGGGGCGTGGATCGCCGGCGGCGGTGCTGATTCGCGCACTCGATCCGGTCGACGGCATCGACGTCATGCGCCGTCGCCGGGCCCGCCGTGCGAAAGGCCGCCGAACCGGCCGCAACGCCAAGGCCATCGCACAGCACGCGCTTTGCCGCGGTCCCGGCAACGTGACGATGGCGATGGGTATTACGCTGGCGGACAATAACGTGGATCTGGTCGGCGGCCGACTGTTCGTCGAGGATCGCGGAATCGTGCTGGGCCCGACCGCATGGGGACCGCGGATTGGCATCAGAGTGGGAACCGAGCATCTGTGGAGGGCGTACGTCGACCGACATCCAGCTGTGTCCGTTGACAGTCGGCAGTCTGTGGTCTCCATCGTACGTAGTGTCCGGCTTCAGCCGGACGACAGCGGGCAATTGTAATGAATCCTCGGATAAGGCGGTCGCCTGATTGCGCCAGGGTGTGCTGGAGCTTGACGCGGTCAGCCAATCGCAGTACTACTTATGGAACTGTGACGTGCTCGGAGACTTGCGCTTGTTGCTGTTGTTGCCTGGCTCCTGGGGGCCACCGGAGCGGTCTTCGGCTGACGACGCGGATGTGACGCGTCAATCAGCAGTCGCTGAGGACTACAGCCCGGGAGGCCTGCCGCTTTCCGGGCTTTTGTGTTTTTCACCGTAGGCGCCGTAGACGAAGATGTCCGATGTGATGCCGCTGTCCCCAATGTCAACAACCATGAGCCATGAGCCGTCAGCCACGAGCCCTGAGGTGGGTCATGTGTCGCTTGTCGGCGCGGGCCCCGGCGATCCGGCGCTTCTGACTCGCAAGGCGATTGTGAGGCTTCGCACGGCGGACCTGGTGCTTTACGACGCGCTCATCGACGACCGGATTCTGCGATACGCGCGCAAGGCGCAGCGCTTTTTTGTCGGAAAACGTGCCGGCAAGCACGCCCTGACTCAGGAGACCATTCACACCGTCATGATTCGAGCGGCGCGGCGCGGCCGTCAGGTTGTCCGTCTGAAAGGTGGCGACCCGTTCGTCTTCGGACGCGGTGGCGAGGAGATGCGGGCCCTCGAGGCGGCGGGGGTACCGGTTGATGTCGTACCTGGCGTGACGAGCGCCTTGGCCGCACCGGCCCTGGCGGGAATTCCCGTGACGCATCGGGGCCTGTCGTCGGCGTTTGTCGTCGTATCCGGCCACGACGAAGAGATGTTTTTGGCGTCGCTCGGCCCGCTCCAGCCCAACAGCGTCACAGTCGTGGTCTTGATGGGGCTTGGCCGGTCGGCCGTTCTGGCGAGCGCATTGATCGATCGCGGATGGCGGCAGTCGACTCCCTCCGCGGTCATCGTCAGCGCGTCGCTGCCAGAGCAGCAAGTCTGGCGCGGTACGCTCGGCGACCTCGCCGCGGATACAGTGGACATGAAGACCAATGGCCCAGGGACAATTGTGATTGGGGACGTAGTGGCGTTGGCGGCAGAAGCGACTATAGGATCCGAGAGGCATTATGCCAGCAATAGATGATCAGACAACACACGGCCGGGCTCGGCTGTCGTTTGCGAGCGTAGCTGATATTGACGAGTTCGTCGCGACGCTCGAGAAGTACGAGCGGGGCGAGATCACGCCGGACCAGTGGCGGGCGTTCCGACTTGTTCGCGGGACGTACGCGCAGCGTCAGGCCGAGGATGCGCAGATGCTGCGCATCAAGTTTCCGCAAGGCGTGCTCACTGCGGATCAGTTCGACGTGCTCGCCGAGATCGGCCAGCGCTATTCACGGGGCTTCGGTCACATCACCACGCGGCAGAACATCCAGTTTCACTTCGTCAAGCTGCACGACGTGGAGCCGGCGATGCGGATGCTGGCGGAGGTCGGCGTGACGACCCGGGAGGCCTGCGGCAACTCGGTGCGCAATATCACCGCCTGCCCGTATGCGGGCGTCGCCGCCGACGAACGGTTCGATGTGACGCCGTACGGCGAAGCGCTGACGCGGTTCCTGCTGCGGCACCGGCTCAGTGCGGCGCTGCCGCGCAAGTTCAAGATTGCCCTCGAAGGGTGCCCGGTCGATCACGCGGTCACGGGCATCCACGATCTCGCCTTCCTCGCGCTCCTCGGTCCGGACGGCGGCCGGGGCTTCCGGGTGACGGCGGGCGGCGGCACGGCCATTCTCTGCAAGTCCGCGGGGCTGCTGCACGAGTTTCTGCCGGCCTCAGAGATCCTCCGCGTCGCCGAGGCCGTGCTTCGCGTCTTTCATCGGCTCGGCGACTACAAGCACAAGCAGCGCAATCGGATGAAGTTCATGATTCGTGAGCTGGGCTGGACCCGGTGGCAGGAGGAGTACGATCGCGAGCTCGCAGCGTGCCGGCTGGGCGGCCAGGTGCCGACGCTCGAGATCGATCCGCCGGCGAGAGAATCGAAGCCCGAGTGGATCAAAGATCCCTCGCCGGGCCTCGGAGAGATTGCGTCGCGCGTCAGCGACCAGCATGTGAAGGGGCCGGGCATTGTGCCGACGATCGTGCCGGTGTTGCAGGCCGGCGACGAAGCGTACGCGCGATGGCGCGTGACCAACACCAGGCCCCAGAAGCAGTTCGGCTACGTCATGGCGACCGTGACGGTGCCGCTCGGCGATCTGAGCAGCGAGCAGATGCGGGTGGTGGGCGAGCTGTCACGGGCGTACGGCGACGGCTCGGTGCGTGTGACGCCGGAGCAGGATCTCGTCCTGCGATGGGTGAACGCGTGCGACGTGCGACAACTCTATCGCCGGCTTTCGGCCGCGGGGCTCGGGCTCGCCTATGCCTGCAGCGTGGCCGACGTGACGAGCTGCCCGGGCGCCGAGTCCTGCCGCCTGGCCGTCACGCAGTCGCGCGGCCTCGGGCGGACGCTCGAGGATCATCTGCGGGCACGACCCGACCTGATTGCCGCCGCCGACGGCGCGTCCATCAAGGTCAGCGGCTGCCCGAACGGATGCGGCCGGCATCACATCGCCACGATTGGCTTCCAGGGGAGCGTACGGCGCGTCGGTTCGCGCGCCGTGCCGCAATACTTCGTGATGGTCGGCGGCGGAGCGACCGCGAGCGGCGCAAGTTTCGGGCGGCTGGCCGCCAAGGTGCCGGCGCGGCGTATGCCCGAGGTGGTCGATCGGCTCATCGATCTGTATACACGCGAACGGCAGCCGGGGGAGTCGGCGACGGAGTTTTTCGGTCGTATCGAGATCGAACGGGTCAAGCTGGCGCTCGTCCCGCTCGAGCAGTTCAATGCCGAAGACGCGGTGCCGGAGGACTACGTCGATCTCGCCGAGTCCGGCGAGTTTGCGCCGGTGGTGATGGAAGGGGAATGCTCGGCGTAGAAAGTGCTTGGGTGCTTGGGTTTTAGCGCACCGACATCTGTCTATGTGCATGCGTAGATATTCGGTTCTTGCTTGCTCTGCGGGCGTTCTGATATAGTCCGTCGGACAACCGAATACGCTCTTCTTTATCCAGAGTGGCTGAGGGACAGGCCCGTCGAAGCCACGGCAACCACGCGATATCCAACGGTCGCGCTGCGGTGCCAATTCCTGCTCCAAAGTCCGGCTGAAGCCGGACACTACAGTCGAATGTAGTGTCCGCCTTCAGGCGGACCTAGGGGGAAGATGAGGGAGGAACCGTTGAGCCCAGTCAATTCTGATTCGTTTTCGCCAGCGACCAGCCGCCAGTCATCATCCACGATTCGCAAGAGTCCGTCGGCCCTGATCGGTCTTCAGTGTCACCTGTGCAAGACGCAGTTTCCAGCTGAAGCGTCGTATGTCTGCGGCCAGTGTCTGGGTCCACTCGAGCCGGTTTACGACTACCGCGCGATCCGGGTGACGCGCGAAGAGATCGAGAAACGGCCGAAGAACCTGTGGCGCTATCTCGAGTTGCTGCCCATCATGGACGAGCCTCTCACGGGCCTTCACTCCGGCTTCACGCCACTCGTTCGCTGCGACCGACTCGCCAAGCGGCTCGGTCTGAGCGAGCTCTACATCAAGGACGACACGGTGAATCATCCGACGCTGTCCTACAAGGACCGCGTCGTGTCGGTCGCGGCCACGCGGGCCGTCGAGCTGGGCTTCAAGGTGCTGGCCTGCGCATCGACCGGCAACCTCGCCAACAGCGTCGCCGCGCACGCCGCCCGACTGGGCCTCGAGGCCTGCGTCTTCATCCCGGACAATCTCGAGCCGGGAAAGGTTCTCGGGTCGGCGATTTATCGGCCCACCATTCTCGCCATCGCCGGCAACTACGACGACGTGAACCGCCTCTGCACGCAGGTGGCCGATCGCCACGGCTGGGGCTTCGTCAACATCAACCTGCGGTCGTACTACGCCGAGGGCGCCAAGACGCTCGGCTTCGAGATCGCCGAACAGCTCGGCTGGCGCTACCCGCGTCACATCGTGTCGCCGGTCGCCGGCGGGACGCTGCTGCCCCGGATCCATCGGGGGCTCCGCGAGCTCCGAGAGGTTGGTTTGGTCGAGGGCGAGTTGCCGCGCATTCACGCAGCGCAGGCTGCGGGCTGCGCCCCGGTCGTTCGCGCCCTCGAGGCAGGCCTGGACCACCCGGAGCCCGTGAGGCCGAATACCATCGCGAAGTCCATCGCCATCGGCAATCCGGCCGATGGGTATCAGGTCATCGAGAGCGTCCGGACGACCGGCGGCACGGGCGCGGCGGTCACCGACACTCAGATCATCGACGCGATTCAGCTGCTCGCCGAGACCGAAGGGATTTTCGCCGAGCCGGCGGGCGGCACTACGCTCGCCGCTACCATCGAGCTCGTTCACCGCGGCGTCATTCAGTCTGGAGAGTCGGTGGTCGTGTGCGTCACGGGCAACGGCTACAAGACGATGGACGTGCTTGATGGGCGGCTCGCACCGCCGGTGCGTCTGGGTCGCGGCTTCAAGGACTTCGAGGCCTGGTGGGAATCGACTAACGGCGCTGGCGCGCGGTCGTCGAGCTCGACACAACCGGTAGCTTGACGTCCATCGCGCGTCCGTTTCTCAGCACCCTGACCGTCGCGGTCGAACCAATCCTCGCGTCGGCGACCAGCCGGAAGAACTGCGACGGGTCGTCGATCTTCTGTCCATTGAATCCGACGATGACGTCGCCGGGCCGCAGTCCGGCCTCGAAGAGGGCCGTGTCTCTCCACATGCGCGAAATGAGCGCCCCGTTCGTGTTGGGTGCGCCGACCTCTTCCGCCCATTGATCGGTCAGCCGTTCGACCCGCAAGGGTCCGATCGAGCCTCGCCGGACCTCGCCGTACTTCATCAGGTCATCGATCACGCGCCGGGCGAGGTGGCTCGGCACGGCGAAGCCGATACCCTGATAGCCGCCGCTCTGGCTGACGATGCCGGTATTGATGCCGACGAGCTCGCCACGGCGGTTGACGAGCGCGCCGCCGGAATTGCCCGGGTTGATGGCCGCGTCGGTCTGAATGAAGTCCTCGTAGTCGGCGATGCCGACGTTGGTGCGGCCCGTCGCGCTGACGATGCCTGCCGTCACGGTCTGGCTTAACTGGAACGGGCTGCCGATGGCCAGCACCCATTCACCGACCTTCAACTGACTCGAATCGCCCCACGCGAGAACTGGCAGGCCCTGCACATCGACTTTGAGGAGCGCGATGTCGGTGGCTGGGTCCATGCCGATCACCTTTCCGCGGATCTCGCGCTTGTCGGCAAGCGCGATCGTGATTTCACTCACGTTTTCGCCCACCACGTGGTTGTTGGTCACGACGTAGCCGTCGGAGGAAATCACCACGCCGGAGCCGAGGCTGAGCGATCGGCGATCGCGCGGTCCAAAGATCGGATCGTCGCCAAAAAAGTAGCGGAAGAACGGATCGCTGGCGAGCGGGGAGTTCGAGGTGCGCACGACTTGAAGCGAAGAGATATTGGCAACGCCCTTGACGGCCTGGCCTGCGATCCTCGTGAAGTCGGGGCTGGCTCCGCCGCTGACGGATGTCTCGCTCGCCGGTGGGGCTGCCGCCGGTGGCGCGGCCGGCCGCGAACGCTGGATCGGTGCCACCTCGACAGCGCCGGCTCGCGAATCGTCAAGCTCGCGCAAGCGGCCGGTCACCAAGACTCCAGCGGCGTATGCGGCTCCGAGGAGCACGACCGTGATCAGCAGGCGGCGCAGCACGTTTTTATTATGCTACGATTCGAGCCGATACAATTCGGACACCGTCATATGGCCTCATCCATTCAAGCCACCCGTCTGCGGAAGGGTATGCTCATCAAACTGGGCAACGACCTGTTCCGCATTCTCGATCTGCACCATCTCACACCCGGCAACAAGCGCGCGCACGTCCAGGCGCGGCTGCGCAACATCCGGACCGGCGCGCTGGCCGACGAAAAGTTTCGCGCCGAGGTGGACGTCGAACGCGCGACGCTCGACGAGCGCGAGATGCAGTATCTCTACCATGACAGCGATCATTACTACTTCATGGACACCACGACCTTCGAGCAGATTCATATCCCGGGCGAGGCGCTTGGCGACTCGGTCAACTATCTGATTCCGGACGCCATTATTCGCGTCGAGTTTTACGAGGTCGAGCCGGTCGGCATCGAGTTGCCGCCGACCGTCGATCTGGTCGTCAGGGAGACCGTGCCGGGCATCAAGGGTGCAACCGCCAGCGCGCAGGTCAAGCCGGCCACGCTCGAAACGGGCCTCGTCATTCAGGTGCCGCCGTTCGTCAACGAGGGCGACAAGGTTCGGGTCAGCACCGAGACCGGCGAATATCAATCACGCGCGTGAACGTCCAGCCCCTTCTGATCCTTCTGGGCTTCGGGTTTCTCATCGCCAATGCACGGCTCGTCGTCGAGTACGTCCGCTTTCTGAGGCGGCGGCGTGGCGCGCTGCTCACCTGGCAGGCCCGCAGGCCGCCCTATTACGGGCTGGCACTGGGCATTGGCGTCGCGCTCGGCGCGCTGGTGGTCTACAAGCTGGTCTACGGCCGCGAAGTATTCGGCGAGCTGATGATGTTCGTGTACTACGCGTATCTCTTTCCGCTCAGCCGGCGCATCGGTCGTGGCTTCTACGAGGACGGGATCTGGGCCGACACGACGTTTATCCGCTACAACGAGGTAGGGGGCGTCAGCTGGCGCGAGGGCGAGCGCGACGCGACGCTGGTGATCATCTCGCGATTGCGCAATCTTGCACGGCGGCTCATCGTGCCGGGCGACAAGTACGGCGCGGCCCGGCGCCTGCTGCGCGATAAGATCGGCGAGCACGCGATTCATTTCAGCGGGATGGGCCTCAATCTTGGCGAGCACGACGAACGTGACGCGGTTTAGTCGACAGTCTGCAGTCAGCCGATCGGGAGAGTCTGCGCTGTGCGATGTCGGGCGAGAGCCAGCGAGGTCAGTCGAGGAACGGGCCACCGGATTCAGTTGAGGGCTTCCGACCATCCTTGACAGGCCCGTCGTCGTTGGTGGATAGGGCCGAGTTTTCAAGAAGAAACTCTCCAGGGCTACTCAGCCCAGAACCGCCCTTGTTGCCTCGTCCCAACCGCCAGCGATAAACTTCGTCTCACGCCATGGGCCCAGCGCCGACTATCACCATCCATGTCCCGGGCCCGCTGCGCACGTACTGTGCGGGCGCCGCGCAGCTCTCGATTTCGGCGCACACCGTGCGCGCCGCACTCGAGGACCTCGAGTGGAGCCAGTCCGCGTTGTATCGCAATGTCTGTGACGAAACGGGTACGCTGCGCCGGCACCTGAACGTGTTCGTGAACGCGGACAACGTGCGCGACCTCGATGGGATCGACACAACGCTGACGCCGGGAGACGTGCTCACGATTCTGCCGGCAGTCTCAGGAGGTTGAAGATGGCGGACCGAGTCGTTCTCACCATCGGCACTAAGAAGGGCGTGTTCGTCGCCGATGCCACGAAGCCCAGGCGCCGATTCGCGCTGCGCGGGCCCTTCGGTCCCGGCGTCCCCGTGTACTCGACGCTCATCGACACGCGCGGCACGCCGCGCCTGTATGCCTCGAGCTGCAATCCGTTCTTCGGCATGAAGATATTGCGTTCGACGGACATGGGCAAGAGCTTTAAGGAGACGAAGTCGGCGCCGGCATTCCCCAAGGATGACGGACGCGCGCTCGCCAACGTTTGGTCGCTCGAGGCCGGCGGCGGCAAGAAGGAACTGTGGTGCGGCGTGGAGCCGGCGTCCTTGTTCAAGAGCCATGACGGCGGCGATTCGTGGGAGATGGTGCCCGGCATCAGCAACCACGAGCACGCGCGCAAGTGGCAGCCCGGCAACGGCGGGCTCTGCATGCACACGATCATGCGCGATGGAAATCGCGTGCACCTTGGCATCTCGACCGGAGGCCACTATCTGAGCGAGGACGGCGGCGAAACGTTCAAGGCGTCCAATCAAGGCGTCGGCGCCGGCTTCGCGCCCGATCCCTATCCCGAGTTCGGTCAGTGCGTGCACAAGATCGCGCGGCACGACGCTGCGCCCGGACGGCTCTACATGCAGAACCACGGTGGCTGGGCAGATTGGAGCGGGCCTGGGGGACCGCGGCCGGACATCGGCGTGCTGCGCAGCGACGATCACGGCCGCTCCTGGCGCTCGATCGCCAAGGGATTGCCGTCGGACTTCGGATTTCCCATCGTCGTCCACCCACACGACGCCGACACGGTGTACGTCATGCCCCTCGAGCCCTCGACGCGCTCCTGTCCCGGCGCCGCGCCCGCGGTGTGGCGCAGCGAGAATGGCGGCGGCTCGTGGGGCCGGCTCGCCCGTGGGCTGCCGAAGAAGCAGAGCTACTTCACCGTCCTGCGTGACGCGATGGACATCGACCGGCTCAAGGCACCCGCGCTCTACTTCGGCACGACGACCGGTCAACTCTGGATCGGGAGGGAGGGCGGTGAGCAGTGGAACTGCCTGTTCGATTCGCTGCCCCCGATCCACAACGTCAAAGTCGCGGTCGTGTGAGTTTCGGAGATACTGGCGCGGATCACTCAGCTGCCGGCTTCCAACCATTCCTTGGACGCACGCCGCCCTTGAGCAATCCGACCAACAATGGAACGGTCGCGGATGGAGTACACGAAACCGGCCTGACGCACGCGGAAGCCAAGCAGCGTGCGGACTTCCGAGCAGACGGCGAGGTGTTGCCGGTCGGGCGAAAGCACCGCCGCTTCCACGCGACACCGTGCGCCCCCGAGCGCTGAAGAGACCTTCGTCGTCACGGCCTCCCACGCCGCAGACCCGTCAGTGGTTCTCTTGATGCCGTCGAGCAGGTCGACGAGCGGTTGGAGGCGGGGGTTACGATTCGTTGTGGCAAATGAAAAGTAGATAGGTAGGCCAGTGAGCGCGCAGGAGCGAAGGTCGTCTGGATGGCACGTGCGGCCGCTCCACAAACAAGACTTGGCTTCGACCGGTGCACAGACCTTCCCTCTTGCCTTGGATAAGGTCGCGCAGGGGATGGGACTTCCCGGGAAGCCGTCGGGAATGAGCGGGAGCAAGGCGCCGGCCTTGTGGGCCAGTGGTCACCAGCAGGAGGTCCTGGATTACTGCGTGGGGGACTGCCAGGCCACGGCCGCCATAGCTGGTGCAGCCGAAGATCGCGGCGGGATCGAGTGGATCGCGAGGAGCGGCAGCAGAAAGAAAATGTCTCTTTCGGCTGGATGGTTAGTCGCGGAAGAGGCGATGACACTTCCTCTGCCTGACACGTCGTGGATGGATGCTCCGCTAACCCGAGAGTTGTTTATGGACTGGATTCGGGGATAAACGAAGGGCTCCGCGGTAGTCCAGTACGTTCTCCAGAGCTTGTCACGCCGATTTAAGCGTGAGCCTGTTCTACGACACGGATGCGTCCGCGTTCCTGACCGCGGCGCTTTGCCTTGACGATGATCTCGACGTCCTGTCCGAGGGCGGTGAGTAAGCGCATCAGGCGCTCGCTGGAGAAATTCGCCAGGCGCCCGTTGAGAAGGGCTGAGACTTTCGGCTGGTCGATGTCCATGAGGGTGGCGGCAGCGCCTTGAGTGAGCCGCCGGCGCTTGAGGATCTGCCGAAGATGGCTCGCGAGCTGAGCTTTCGCAAGCTCTTCCCCGGGCTCGGCAAATTCCAGGTCGGCGAACACGCTGCCGGAACTCTGTCTTACCGCGATGTCTGACTTCTTCGCCATTGCTGGTAATCCTCTCGAAGCTAGAAGCCGCCCGTGAGCAGACCGAGGAGGCCCGGACCGCTGGCGGTTGGATCGCCGAGCCAGTCGGGCGGCGTGAGCCATACGAAAGCCAGGATAGCGATCACCCACAGATCGTAGGGCAGCGTGGCGCGCTCGTCGGTCCAGAAGAACGCGCGGTTGAACCAGCCGGCCGGTCCCTCCTTGGGCGGCATCGGGAGGCCGTTGAGGGCGAGGTAGGTGTAGTAGATGCGGTTGGCCACGGCGAGAATCGACAGGACGAGAATCACCCACAGCACGCCGGCCATTCGGTTGGTGAAGGCCCCGATCATGAAGAGGACGATGCGCTCGGGCCGCTCCATGAAGCCGACTTTGCACTTCTCGACGAGCGACTCGGCGCGCGCGCGCGCGTAGCTCGTCATGATCGAGAAGATGAGCGTCAGCGCCGCGACGAGCACGTAGTCGCTGCGGCCGAGCTTCGAGTACAGGAAGATGAGGCCGGTGAGGAGTGCGAGATCCGAGAACCGATCCAGGGTCGAGTCCCAAAAGGCGCCAAACTTCGACTCCAGGTGGAGCTCGTACGCCACCTTGCCGTCGATGAAGTCGAAAATATTGGCGACGATCATGATGACCCCCGCCAGCATGAAGCGTTCGAAGCCGAGCGCCCAAGCTGCCGCCACGTTGACGATGACGCCAATGAGGGTGAGCGTATTAGGATGAATCCTGAGCGCGACGCAGGCGCCGATGATGGCGCGCAGCGGGTACATGCAGATGACCCCGATGGTGCCGGTAAAGGTCATCCGTGGCCTGTCGTCTGTGGTCATCAATCGGTCACGGGACTGACGTGCGCTGGTGGGTTCAGACACCGGTCAAAAACGCGTCATAGTACAGCATGCCCATCCACGAACTCAAGGAGCAGATCGCCCGGCTGCCGGCTCAGCCCGGGGTGTACCTGTACTTCAACGCGGACGGCGCAACGATCTATGTCGGAAAGGCCCGCGTGCTCAGGGACCGCGTGCGGAGCTATCTGAAGGCGGCGGGCTCGAGTCCCAAGACCGATGCGCTGCTCGCCGACGCGACGCGCCTCGAGGTCATCGTCACCGACTCGGTGGTGGAGGCGCTGGCGCTCGAGAACAACCTCATCAAGCAGCGATCGCCCAGGTACAACATCCTGCTGCGCGACGACAAGAGCTATCCCTACCTGCAGCTGACGACCAACGAGGCATTCCCGCGCGTGCTGGTGGCGCGTCGCGTCGAGCGGGACGGCAGCGTCTACGCCGGACCGTTTCTGCCGGCTCAACTGGCGCGCAGAACGATGGGTCTGACGCATCGGCTGTTCGGCGTCCGGTCGTGCAACGAGGTCATCACCGGAAGACGCGGCCGTCCCTGTCTCGAGTACGACATCAAGCGGTGTATCGCACCGTGCGTGGACACCATCTGCTCGGCCGAGGAATACGCGCGCGCCGTGAAGCTGACCGAGCTCTTCCTGGTTGGGAGAAACGACGAACTGCTCACGCAGCTCAAGGGCCGCATGCTCGAGGCGGCCGGTGCCGAGCGCTTTGAGGAAGCAGCCCATTTGCGCGACGCGACGCGGACGGTACAGGCGCTTCACGACCGCCAGCAGAAAATGGCGACGCCCGAACTCGGCCACCGCGACGTGTTTGGCGTCAAGGTCGGTCCAGCGGGCGCGGTGGTACAGGTGTTCCAGGTGCGGAGCGGCCGCGTGGTCGAGCGTCTCGAGCTCGGCACCGCCGAGGCGATCGTGGGCGCTCAGGAGGGCGACGTGATGGCAGCGGCCCTTCAGCAGTTCTACGAGCCGCGCGGCGCACCGAGCGAGATCCACGTGCCCGCCGAACCCGACGAGCGGGAGGCGCTCGAGCACTGGCTCTCGGCCAGGGCCGGCCGGCGCGTGAGAATCATCACTCCACGGCGAGGCGAGAAGCGGGGCCTGGTCGATCTGGCCAATCGCAACGCCGCGCTCGCGTACCAGACGAGGTTCAGTCCCACGACCGCGGCGCTCGACGGCGCGCTCGAGACGCTGCGGCGCGTGCTGGCGCTCGCGGCCTTGCCGCGTCGAATCGAATGCTTCGACATCTCGACGATTCAAGGCAGCGAAACCGTCGCCTCCATGGTGGTGTGCGAAGACGGCCGCATGCGGCGGGGGGAGTACCGCAAGTACAGGATCCGTTGGGATTCGGGATTTGGGATTCGGGATTCGGAAGGGCCCAAGCATCGGGCATCGAAGAGCGGCAAATCCCCAATCCCCAATCCCCAATCCCGACAGGACGACTTTGCGGCCATGCACGAAGTCGTCCTTCGCCGGTACCGGAAGGCGATCGAGCAGGGCGGACCGTTTCCGGATCTGATCGTGATCGATGGCGGCAAGGGCCAGCTCTCGGCGGCCTATGCCGCGCTCGAAGAGCTGGGCCTGGCGAATCTTGTCGCCGTAGGCATTGCGAAGAAGGAAGAGCTGCTGTTTACCCGCGATCGCGACGATGGCCTTCGGTTGGCGGAGAGCGATCCGGGCCTGCTCCTGATTGAACGCGTGCGAGACGAAGCGCATCGGTTTGCCGTGACCTTTCACCGCCGAGCGCGCACGATGCGCGATCTGCGGTCGGACCTCGATCGCATTCCCCACATCGGTCCGCGGCGGCGCCGGCTGCTGCTGACCACGTTCGGCAGCGTGACGGGCGTCCGGCGGGCGACGCGCGAAGAGTTGACGGGGGTCGTCGGCGCGAAAGCAGCCGACCGCGTCCTTGCGTTTTTTGGGGCGGAGCCTTAACCTGTTAGTCCTTGCCTGACATCAACTTCGCGCAAGTCTTCATCGCGTTCGTCGTCCTGCTGTTTTCCCTCACGATTCACGAGTCGGCGCACGCGTGGTCGGCCGACCGGCTGGGCGATCCGACCTCGCGCAAGCTTGGACGCGTGTCGCTCAATCCGATCGTCCACGCAGACCTGGTTGGGACAGTGATTTTCCCGCTGCTGGCCATCGTGGGCGGCGTGCCACTCGTCGGCTGGGCCAAGCCCGTCCCGGTCGTCGCCAGGAATCTGAGGCACCACCGGCGCGATTTCGTCTTAGTCGCGGCGGCCGGCCCGGCGAGTAATCTCGTGCTGGCCTTCGCCTCGGCTCTGTTGCTGGCGCTTCTGCCCGTCTCGCCGGTGAGGCTGGGCGAGCCGAACGTGTCGGCGCCCCTCGCCTCGCTGCTGAGCGGTGCGGTGCAGATTAACGTGCTGCTGGCCGTCTTCAACATGATCCCGATTCCGCCGCTCGACGGCGGAAACGTGTTGAGCGGCGTGCTGCCCATCCGACTCGCGACAGTGTTCGATCGCATCCGTCCGTACGGGTTCGTGCTCCTGTACGCACTCATACTGACCGATGGCTATTACTACATCGTGGCTCCACCGTACCACTTGATTCTGTCTTGGCTAACCGCGCAGTAGGCCACCCTTCGGCGGGCTCAGGGCGAGCACGCGTGGTGTCGGGGATGCGACCGACCGGTCGGCTGCATCTCGGGCATCTGGTGGGGGCGCTCGGTAACTGGGTGCGCCTGCAGGAGCAGTACGACTGTTTCTACTTTGTCGCCGACTGGCATGCATTGACGACCGACTACGCGGACACGCGCCAACTGACGTCATTTGCGTACGACAACGTGGCGGACTGGATTGGCGCGGGCCTCGATCCCGACAAGAGCACATTTTTCGTCCAGTCGCTCGTCCCGGAACACGCGGAGCTGTATCTGCTGCTGTCGATGGTCGTGCCGGTACCGTGGCTCGAACGCGTGCCGACCTACAAGGAGCAGCAGGAGAGTCTCAAGTAGAAGGATCTGTCGTCCATCGGATTCCTGGGCTACCCGCTGCTGCAGACCGCTGATGTCACGATGTACGATGCGCAGTTGGTGCCGGTCGGCGACGATCAGGTGGCCCATCTCGAGCTGGCGCGGGAAGTCGTGCGGCGCTTCAACAACTGCTTCGGCGCCACGAAGGGAGGCGGCAGCGTGTTGGTCGAGCCGCAGCCGCTCGTCACGTCGTTCAGCAGGCTGCCCGGGCTCGACGGCGACAAAAAGATGAGCAAGAGCCTGGGGAACACCATTGACCTCTCGGACAACCCCGAGGAGGTGAAGAAGAAGGTCATGCGCATGTACACGGATCCGAAGCGCGTGCGGGCGGACATTCCCGGCACCGTGGAGGGGAATCCCGTGTTCACCTATCACGACGCGTTCAACCGGAACACCGCCGAGGTCGAGGACCTCAAGGCGCGGTACC
>MELA01000023.1:0-12901 GCA_001767495.1 Acidobacteria bacterium RIFCSPLOWO2_12_FULL_65_11
TCACCGACGATTTCTCAATCAAGTACGTCGCCCACTACTCGGACAGCGTGCAGCCCCTGTTCTACAAGATCACCTCCTACTGGGGCGGGCTCGACGGCTCGATCATGTTCTGGGTGTTCCTGCTGTCGATCTTCGGCTCGAGCGCGGTCTATGTGAACCGCGAGCGCCATCGCGAGCTCATCCCGTATGTGGTGGCCACGATCTCGGCGGTGCAGATGTTCTTCGTGTACCTGATGATCGTGCACAAGAATCCGTTTGCGACCTATCTGACCGGCGCGCCGGCCGACGGCGAGGGACTCAATCCCCTGCTGCAGAACTACTGGATGGTGATTCACCCGCCGTCGCTCTACACGGGTTTTGTCGGGATGACCATCCCGTTTGCGTTCTGCATCGCCGCGCTCATTACGGGCCATCTCGACGACTCGTGGCTGCGTGCCGTGCGGCGCTGGACGATGGTGAGCTGGCTGTTCCTGTCGCTCGGCCTGACGCTCGGGATGATCTGGGCGTACGAGGAGCTTGGCTGGGGCGGCTATTGGGAGTGGGACCCGGTCGAGAACGCAGGGCTTCTGCCATGGTTCACGGCGACGGCGTTTCTGCATTCGGTGATGGTGCAGGAGCGGCGCAGCATGCTGCGGGTCTGGAACGTCACGCTCGTGATCATGACCTTCTTTCTGACGATCTTCGGCACGTTCATGACGCGGTCCGGCATCGTCCAATCCGTGCACGCCTTTGGCCAGGACACGACGCTGGCGTGGCTGTTCACGGGATTCATGGTCGTGATTCTGGCGTTCAGCTTCGGCCTGGTGATCTATCGACTGCCGCTCTTGCGCGCGCGCAACGAGCTCGACTCGTGGATTTCACGGGAGGCCGCGTTTCTCGTGAACAACTGGATTCTGCTCTTCTCGGCCTTCTTCGTGTTGTTCGCCACGATGTTTCCGACGCTGAGTGAGGCGGTCACCGGGAAACGGCTGACCGTCGCCGCGCCGTTCTACAACAAGTGGATGGTGCCGATCGGTCTCATCCTCCTGCTGTTGACCGGCGTCGGTCCGTTGCTTGCCTGGCGCCGGGCGGCGCTCGTGAACCTGCGCAACCAGTTTCTCTGGCCAACGGTGCTGGCGGTCGGCACGGCCGGCACGCTGCTCGCGCTCGGCGTGCCCCTGTGGGCTTCGGGCCTGTGCTTCGCGCTCTGCGCCTTTGTGACGGGCACAATTGGCCAGGAGTTCTTGCGGGGCGGTCAGGTGCGCCGGAAGAACACCGGGACCGACCTCCTGACGGCGATCGTGGGTCTGGTGGGCCGCAACAAGCGGCGGTACGGCGGTTACATCGTCCATGTCGGTGTGGTTCTCATCATGCTGGGGTTTGCCGGCAACGCCTACAAGCAGGACCAGCAGGTGCTGCTCAAGCAAGGCGAGCAGACCACCATTGGACCCTACACGTTGCGCAACGACGGCGTGAAGGTGAACGACGACGGCCAGCGGCAGATGGTGACCGCGTACGTGGCAATCTTGGAAAACGGCAAACAGATCGACACGATGTATCCGGCCAGGTGGTTTTTCCGCAAGCACGAGAACGAGCCGACCACCGAGGTTGCGATTCGGCGGTCGCTGGCCCACGACCTGTACCTCGTCTTTCCGAGCGCCGATCTGCAGACGCAGAGCGCCACGCTCCAGATCGTGATCAACCCGCTCGTTAACTGGATCTGGCTCGGCTTTGGGGTGCTGGCGCTTGGCACCGGCATTGCGCTGCTGCCCGAGCGTGCGTACTCCTTCGCGGTCGCGAAGATGCCGGCCGGGGCGTCGGCGGCCACCACGCTCGGACTTGTGGTCGCAGTACTGCTGAACGCCGGAGCCGTGCTATCGGCGCAGCATGCGACGGGAGCCGCCGACACGGAGATTCAGGCGTCCTACTTTGCCCGTACGCCATTCGAGCGGCAGATGCAGCACGAGATTGTCTGCACGTGCGGCGCATGCGGCCACGCGACGATCGCCGAGTGCAGGAAGGATCCGTGCGGCGTGTCGCATAAGATGCGCGGCGAGCTGGCGGCCCTGATCGATCAAGGGAAGTCGCGCGACGAGATCATCAAGTGGTTCGTCGCGGAGTACCGCAGCGAAGAGATGCTCGGCGCGCCGATCGACGAAGGGTTCAGCCGCCTCGCATGGTTGTTCCCGTACCTGGTCGGCGCCACCGGGGCCCTCGCGATTGGATGGGCCGCCGCCAAGTGGTCCCGCAAGGCCAACGTGCAGGCCGAGACTCCCGCCGCTGTCGATGCCGCTCTCGAAGGCCGTCTCGACGATGAGCTCCGCAACCTCGACTGAGCAAGTCCGGCTCAAGCCGGACACTACATCAGAGGGTCGTAGTTCTGAGGGTCGTAGTTCTGAGGGTCGTGGCTCTGAGGGTCGTAGTGTCCGCCTTCAGGCGGACGACCAACTGCAGCCGTGGCAGTTCTTCGTACTCGCTGCGATCGGCTGCGCGACCGTCGTCACCTTTCTCGCGCGCGGGCACGGCCTGACCTCGGTCGTCCTGCTCAGCGTGCTGATGGGAACCGCCGCGCTCGTCGGCCTGGGGGTGCTGCGCGCCCTGCGTCCGATCGTCTCGCCTCATGAAGACCGCACCGTGATGATCGGGCAGCGCACGCGCGTGGCTCTCGAACGCGAGAAGCTGCTCACCCTTCGAGCGATCAAGGAGCTCGAGTTCGATCACGCAATGGGGAAGTTGTCGGAAGTCGACTGGAAGGAGATGTCTGGCCGGCTGCGCGCGCGCGCCTCCGGCCTGATGCGCCAGCTCGACGCGGGCTCTGACTACCGCGCGCAGATCGAACGCGACCTCGCCAGGCGACTGGCTCAAGCGCCGGGTCCAAAGGACCCGGCCTACGTACAGAGGCCCGATCAGAACGTAGGGCGGGTCCTTTCGGACCCGCCGGTGTGCACCACATGCGCGACCGCGAACGATATCGACGCGAGGTTCTGTAAGAGCTGCGGCAACAAGCTGTGACAACAACTGCGCTACCACGGAGGTCACGGAGGCAGGCGGAGGTCACGGAATACAAAATGTTCCGTGCCCTCCGTTCAGGTTGCAAAGCCGCGCCGTGTCCTCCGTGGTTGCTTGCTTGTCTGGCAGGTTGGTTGTTGCTGGCGTCGCCGCTGCCCGCGCAGCAGATGCCCGACCCCAAGCAGATGGCCGGCATTCCGCGGCCGGTCACCGATCTGCCGAACGGGGCGGTGTCGGTCCGTCTGGTCCGCGGCGACCTCTCCAAGAACATCACCAATCACCCCGTCGAGCTCCGCGTCGGGTCTGGAGTGCAGATGGTCAGGACCGACGATATGGGCCGCGCCGAGTTCCGAAATCTCACCGCGGGAGCGAGGGTCAAGGCGACAGCCGATGTCGACGGTGAGCACCTCGAGTCGCAGGAATTCCCAGCGCCCTCTCAAGGCGGCATTCGGTTGCTGCTCGTCGCCACCGACACGTCCCAGGGCGCGAAAACCGAGCCGGACGCGCCGGCCATCACCGGAGCGGTCGTGATCGGCAGCCGGTCGCGGATCCTGGTAGAGCCGGGCGAGGAAACCGTCCAGATCTACTACGTGCTCGACGTCGTCAACAACGCGCCGACGCCGGTGAACCCCGCGACCCCGTTCGCGTTCGACATGCCGAGGGGCGCCACGGGCACGACGGTGCTTCCCGGATCGTCTCCGCTCGTCAAGGTGGACGGCCCGCGCGTGCAGGTGCAGGGGCCGTTTCCTCCGGGCAGCACCCTGGTCCAGGTCGCCTGTGAGTTGCCGGCGGCGAGTGGGTCGGTCGACATTCGGCAGCTGTTTCCCGCCGCTGTCGAGCAATTCGCGGTCCTCGTCAAGAAAGTCGGCGCGGTGACGCTGACCTCGCCCCAGATCGCGGGCCAGCAGGAGGTCGCCGCGCAGGGCGAGCTCTTCATCGCCGCAACGGGCGGGGCGGTGGCCGCCGGCCAGCCGCTGGTGTTGTCGCTCGCCAATCTGCCGCACCACAGCCAGACGCCACGCATGGTGGCGCTGGCGCTCGCCGCCGCCCTCGTCCTGGTCGGCGCCTGGACCGTCGCGCGCGCGCCCGCGAGCCTGGCCGCAGACAACGCCGGGCGCAAGCGCCTGATCGCGCGCCGCGAGAAGCTGTTTGGCGAACTCGTCCGCCTCGAGCACGATCGTCCTAACGGCCGCGCGAACGAGCAGCGGTACAGCGCTCGTCGCGAAGAGCTCCTCGCCGCCCTCGAGCACGTCTACAGCACGCTCGACGACGAGGGCGGCGGCGGTCCCAATGCCGCCGACCCAGCCGGCCTTGTCGCGCCCCTCGACTCGCTCGGAGCGCCCTGAGTGTGCCGTCTCTCGACCACGCTCGGGACGGCCCTGAGCTTGCCGACGGTTCGACGATGCTCACCGTCGACCGTGAGCGTATCGAAGGGGCCGAAGGGCCGATGGGCGTGACTCCGTCGCTCGACTTCGACTCGGTTCGGCTGGTCGAGGTGTCTCGACATTTCGGCCGGCGTCGCGCCGTGTCGCGCGTCTCGATCGAGGCGCGTCGTGGCGACCTCCTGGGTCTGCTGGGTCCGAACGGAGCGGGCAAATCAACACTGATCGGCGTGCTGGCCACGCTCGTCCAACCGACGAGCGGCGAGGTTCGGTACGGCGGGCACTTCGCACGGGAGCTGGGCCCGCCGCTGCGGCGTCAGATCGGACTGCTGGCTCACGAGCTGCACTTGTATACGGAGCTGTCCGCCCGGCAGAATCTCACCTTTTTCTCGAAAATGTACGGCTTGGATCCACGATCGACCGTCGAGCCAGCGCTCGAGCGCGCCGGGCTTGCGGACCGTGCGGACGACGACGTGGCAGGATTTTCTCGAGGCATGCGCCAGCGATTGGCACTCGAGCGCGCGTTGCTGCACACGCCACGCCTCGTACTGTTCGACGAGCCGTTCACGGGTCTCGACGACAACGCCGTGGGCCTCGTGAGCGCGCGCCTCCGGCGGCTGGCGGCTGATGGCGCGATTGTCGTCCTGGCGACGCACGACCTCGACCTGGCCGAAGGCCTGGTGACGCGCGTCGCCGTCGTCCAGAGCTGACGCCTGGTGTCGGACGAGCCGGCGGGCACCGGCCTGCGTGGGCGGTACCGGGCGCTCGTGGGGACCGCGTGAGCTTCGCGACAACGGCGTTCCTCGTGTTGAAGAAAGACTTCACGATCGAAGTCAAGAGCGGGGAGATTCTCTACACGACGCTCTTTTTCGCCGTATCGTGCGTGCTCATCTTTGCCATCGCGTTCGTTAGGGAGGGGCAGCCGGTCGAAGGCGCGGGCGCGGGGATCCTCTGGATCGCGGTGCTGTTTGCCGGCAACCTGGCGCTTGGCCGCACGTTCGAGCGGGAGCGGTACGGCGAGACGGTTCGCGCGCTGCTGCTCACCCCGGCGCCGCGGGCCGCCATCTACGTCGGAAAACTCCTGGGCATTGTTGCGCTGCTCGTCGCTGCAGAATGTCTGTTGGTGCCGATGGTCGCGTTCCTCTTTGATGCGCCGCTCTTCGCGCGGCCGCTCCTGCTCGCCGCGATTCTCGGCCTCGGAACGGTCGGCTTTGCGTCGGTGGGGACGCTCTTTGCGGCCATGCTGGTGCGATCTCGCACGCGCGACGTCATGCTGCCGATCTTGTTGTATCCGATTACCGTTCCGGTCATCATTGCGGGCGTCCTCGGCACCTCGGCGCTTCTGCAGAGCCCAGCCGACGAACCGGTCGCGCTTTTGTGGATCTGGCTCCTGGTGTCGTTCGACGTCGTCTTCGTCACGCTGGCGTTGTGGACCTTCGAGCCACTGATGACAGAATAGACGCTGTGCGAAAGCTGTTTGCGCCACTCCTCGTCCTCACCGCAGTCATGTTCGCGTATGCGCCGGTAGTCATCGCGAACACGCGGTACGAGTCGACCATGTTCCTCGTGCAGAAGATCTTCTACTTTCATTTCGCGTCGTGGATGGCGTGGGCCGCCGCGATCGGCGTATGCGGCATTGCGAGCGCCGTCTACTTGTTCCGAGCCGATCCGAGAGGGGATCGGCTCGCCGTCGCGGGCGCAGAGTTGGCCATTCTCTTTGGTGCGTTCGGTCTCGTCACCGGCTCTCTCTGGGGACGAAAGGCGTGGGGCGTCTGGTGGCAATGGGACGCGCGACTGACGATGGCGCTGATGGCCGAGTTGATATTTGTGGGCTATCTCTTGGTGCGGAAGTATGGAGGACCCGGGGCGGAGAAGCTGGCGGCAGGCATGGGCATCTTCGGCGCCGCGACCACGCCCTTCATTTACAAGTCGGTGGACTGGTGGCGCACCATCCATCCGCAGACGAGCGTTGTCCGGAATCTCGGCGAGACGGCGCCGGACATGTACGGCGCCATGCTGTTCTGCACGGTCGCGTTTCTGCTGCTGTTTGCATCGCTGTTGACGGTTCGAGTACATCTCGAAAGCCGGCGGGCCGAACTTGACCGCCTGTACCTTGCCTTAGAGGACCAGCCATGACTCGAGGTTTGTGTGTCGCGATCGTGTTTCTGTTCCTGGCAGGCGCGCCGGTCCTGGCCGGTCAGCAGCCAGCGACGGAGGGCTTCGTCCCGGCGAGCGAGCTTCCTCCGGATCAACAGCTGCCTGCGGCTCCCTTCCTGATCGGGGCCTATGCATTCATCTGGCTCGCGCTCGTCTTCTATCTCTGGACGATTTGGCGCCGGCTCGGCAAGGTCGAACAGGAAATGCGCGCGCTCGACGAGCGACAGCGAAGCCACGCCCGATGACCGCCGGTCACTTCATCTTCATCCCCTTCGTCCTGCTCGTCGGCCTGGTGATCGGATGGATTCTGGGCTCCCGCGCGGCGCGGGACGCATACGCAGCGGAACTGAAACGACGCGAAGAACGCTCAAAAAAGTGATGCTGTAGTGTCCGCCTTCAGGCGGACCGCCCACGGGTCCGGCTCAAGCCGGACACTACGGACCATGGCATCACCGTCCCACAGCCAGGCGATGCGCCAGCACTTCGGGGAGGCCGGCCGCAATGACCTTGGCCTGCGCGTGCTCGACCGGATACGTCAGCCGGAAGAGCTCGACCCGTCGGTTGTCGACGTCGACAATCGCGTAAGCGGCGCGTGGGTCGCCGTCCCGTGGCTGGCCGACGGCACCCGGATTCACCAAGTATTTCGACTGCCCGATCAGGAAGAACTGCACCGCGAGCGGCGGCGAGGGAGCCGTACTTTCGAGCGTGTCCTTTCTCAGGTCGAACGCGATGGGGCAGTGCGTGTGGCCGAACAGACAGAGCGGCCGCGTCGATGCCTTGAGCGCGCGCAGCGCATCGAGTTCATCGAAAATGTAGGCGTCCTCGTCGAACGGCGAACCGTGGCAAATCTCCATCAGGTCGTCGACCTGGCAGGGACCCTGTGGCAGTCCGGCCAGCCAGTCGCGGTGTTCTTGCGTGAGGACATCGCGGGTCCACAGCGCGGCGTTTCTGGCGATGGAGTTGAACTCTTCGGCCGGCTCGATTCCGCACGCGACTTTGTCGTGGTTGCCGCGGACCATGGCGAATGGATCGAGCGCACAAACCCGGTTGATGACCGCGTCTGGATCGGCGCCGTAGCCCACCAGGTCGCCGAGCACGATCGTGCGGTCGTACTTCCGCGCGCGAGCGTCGGCCAGGCAGGCGTCGAGCGCCTCGATATTGGCGTGAATGTCGGCAAGGACCAGGTAACGCACGGTCGGACGCTTTCGTGTCGTGTGTGTCGTGTGTAGTGTCCGGCTTTAGCCGGACCTTCTCAACCAATCCAGCAACTCTTCGACCAACGCGTCGATGCCCGCCCGCGAGGCATCCAGGCGCACGTGCGCCTGCTCATAGGCGGCACGCCGCGCATGATACAACCGCTCGAGCTCCACGCGATCGGCGGCGAGCGGACGCCGCCCGTCCACGGGCAGCCGGGCGATGATGCGCTCGAGCGGCGCGTCGAGCCACACCGACACGCCGTCGCGATTGATGACCGACCGGTTCTGCGGATCGACGAACGTGCCGCCGCCGGTGGCCACGACGAGGTGCCGCGGCGCCAGCTGCTGCTGCAAGATGGCGCGTTCAGCGGCCCGAAAGTACGGCTCGCCGCGTTTCGCAAACACCTGTGCCACCGACATGTGCTCGCGCTGCTCGATGAGATCGTCGATGTCGGTGACGCGCCAGTCGAGGCGCTTGGCCAGCGCGCGCGCCAGCGTGGTCTTGCCCGCGGCCATGAAGCCGACAAGATACACCTTGTCGGCCTTCACGTGATCAGCCGGTCCAGGGTCTCGAAAAAGCCCGGATACGAAATCACCACGGCATCCGCACCATCGATTGTCGACGGCTGTCTGGCCGCGAGTGCGGCGATGGCAAAGGCCATTGCCATGCGGTGATCGCCGCGCGCGTCGGCGCGGCCGCCCGACGGCCGCTCCGAACGCGCTCCACCACGCCGCGCGCCGCCGACGACAAATCCATCCACACGCTCGTCGGCTGCGATGCCGAGGGCGCGGAACCCCGCCACGAGCACCGCAATGCGGTCGCTCTCCTTGACGCGCAGCTCGGCGGCGCCGGTTACCGTCACCTCGCCGCCGTGTGCGGCCAGGGCGGCAATCGCCGGCAGCTCATCAATAAGACCAGGTACCTCCTCCGGCGCGATCGTCACGGCGCCGCTCCGGTCGTGCTCGACGCGGACGATACCTCGCGGCTCGTGGCCCTCGGTGGTGGTCACCTCGACATGTACGCGAGCCCCGAATCGCCTCAGGACCTCGAGGAGCCCCGTTCGCGTCGGATTCAGTCCGACGTCCTCGATCTCAATCGATGACTCGGGAAGCGCAGCGGCGGCGACCAGCCAGAAGGCAGCCGAGGAGAAGTCGCCCGGGACGGCGAGTATCCTGGCGCCCAGGTGCTGCCCCCCGGCAACCGAGACGATGAGCCCACGTGTCGTCGCGTCGCCGCCAAACGCCAAGAGCGCGCGTTCGGTGTGGCCTCGCGTGGCGGCCGGCTCGACAACACTCGTCACGCCCTCGGCGTGAAGCCCCGCCAGCAGCACGGCGCTCTTGACCTGAGCGCTCGCGACGCGCTGGTGGTACGTCACGCCATGGAGTTGCGCCCCGTGCACCGTCAACGGCGCGTGACCATCGGTGGCCTCGATGCGGGCGCCCATCTGCTCGATCGGCTCGATGACGCGGCGCATCGGGCGCCGCGACAGCGACGAGTCGCCGACCAGTCGGCACGAGAACCGATGGCCCGCGACGCCCCCCATCAGCAGTCGCAGCGTTGTGCCCGAATTACCCGCATCGAGCGCCTCGGCGGGCCGATGGAAGCTGCCCAGTCCGCGTCCCTCGATCGTCACCGTGCCTGAGGCGTCAGACTTTACGTCGACGCCCAGTTGCCGAAGGCAGGAAAGCGTCGAGTGGCAGTCGGCGCCAGGGGCGAAGTGTTCGAAGCTCGATCGGCCTTCGGCGAGGGCGGCGACGATCGCGTATCGATGGGAGATCGACTTGTCGCCCGGTACGCGCAGCCGCCCTCGAATGCGGGCGGCCGGCGCCAGGGTCACGGCGGCTGGCGGAGACACGTGCTGATCTTACGTCACCGAGCTTGACATCACGAAGCGCAGGCGGATGATATAGAGGGAACCTCTCGCCATGAGCCTCAATGGGAACCAGGTCGTCCGCCTCGAGTTCACCAGCACGTTCGAGATGCTGGATTTCGTCCAAGTCGTGAGCGATCACGTCGCCCGACGCATCGGGCTCGACGATGACGCGCTGCACTGGATTGGCGTCGCCGTCCGCGAGTGCGTGATCAACGCCATCAAGCACGGCAACCGCGGCGATCTCGGCAAGCACGTGTTTGTCGAGTTCACGACGACCCCGCTCGCCGAGCCGCCCGAGCTGATGATTCGCGTCCGCGATCAAGGCGAGGGCTTCGATCCCGCTGTCCTCGCCGATCCGCTGGCGCCCGAGAACCTGCTGAAGTCGAGCGGCCGCGGCATTTTCCTCATTCGCACCTTCATGGACGACGTCAAGATGGGGCGCGCGGCTGAGGGCGGCATGGAAATCCGCATGGTGAAGCGGGCGCAGCCCGCAGGCGACAGCCCCGGCCGGTGCTAGACCCGCGCTTCCTTCCCACCGCCATTGAGGTGGTTGTCCGCGCCGGCTCGTTGCAGATGGCGAGCTTCGGGAAGAAGGACGTGCAGGTCGGCAAGAAGGGGCCGATCGATCTCGTCACCGATGTAGACATCGCCGTCGAGCGCATGTTCCGCGCGCTCGTCGCCGAGCGCTTTCCCGAGCACCAGGTACTCGCCGAGGAGATGGGCGGCAGCGCCGTCGCGCCAGTCGGGCCATGCTGGGTGTTCGATCCGTTGGACGGCACCACGAACTACGCGCACGGCCTGCCGATTTTCTGCGCATCTCTCGCGCTCGAAATCGATGGCGTATCCGAAGTCGCGGCCGTCTTCGATCCGACGCGGCAGGAACTGTTCACAGCCGAGCGGGGCAGGGGCGCCTGCTTGAACGGCCGACCGCTCGCGATCTCACACGCCGGGTCGCTCGTCGACGCGGTGGTGGTCACCGGCTTCCCATACGATGTGCACGAGCGCGTGGACGAAATCGTCGGGCTCTTTGGGGCGTTCGTTGGCCAGGCCCGCGCGGTGCGCCGGCTGGGCTCGGCGGCGATCGACCTGTGCTACGTGGCAGCCGGCCGGATGGACGGCTTCTGGGAAACCGACCTCAAGGCCTGGGACATCGCCGCCGGCGCGCTCATCGTCGCCGAAGCGGGCGGCCGCGTCACGCGGACCGACGGTACACCGTTCGCGTCACGCAGCGGCGACGTTCTGGCCACCAACGGCCGCCTCCACGACCAGATGCTTGGCGTCATTCGATCGTTCCGGGCGAAACGACTGTCCACTGTCGACTGATGACTGGTAACCGCCGACTGTGACTGCTGGCTGCCGACTCTTGACTGTCCCCCGTGAGAGACATCGCGACAAGTGTCTTGCGGGGTTTTCGGCTGATTTCGGTCGGCCATCTTGGCATTGCTCCTGCTAATGCCCCGAGTCGGTTTCCTCCGGTAGTGTCCGCCTCAGGTCAGATGCAGGGTCCGCCTTCAGTCGGACCAAAAATAGGAGCCTCCATGCGCCGACAGCTGGTTTCCTCAAGCGCCGTTCTGCTCATGGTCGGATTCCTCGCCGTTCCTGAGACGTCGGCCCAGCAATCAATCAACCTCTTCCTGGGCGGATTCACGCCGCGCACGCTCGACGCGCGGGCCGCCAACGACGTGATCTACCAGGACAGCATCTTTCTCTCGACGCTCCGTTCCTCCCGCGGGATCGACATTCGCGAGTTCAATCAGGTGACGATCGGGGGCGAGTGGCTCATCGGCATCGGCCCCTTGTTCGATGCCGGACTCGGTCTCGGGTTCTACCAGCGCACTGTTCCCACCGTCTACACCGACTTTGTGAACAGCAACGGCTCAGAGATCCGTCAAGACCTCAAGCTCCGGATCGTGCCCTTCACCGCCACCGTACGATTTCTTCCGTTTGGCCGCAGGGGACCGGTCGAGCCCTATGTGGGAGCGGGCACTGGCGTCTACATGTGGCGGTACAGCGAGACCGGACAGTTCCTCGACGCTCAGCAGAACATCTTCATCGGGAATTACGTCGGCAAGGGCAGTGAAACCGGGCCAGTCGTCCTTGCCGGCATACGATTTCCCGTAGGTTATAGGCGGGGCAGCGTTGGATTCGAGGTGCGCTGGCAGGACGCGGCGGCGACGCTGCCGTCGAATCAGAGCTTCGCGGGCTCGAAGATCGACCTGGGCGGCATCGGCTATCTATTCACCATCAACATCCGGTTCTGAGTCGGGATTTGGGGTTCGGGATTCGGGATTCGGGCTCATCGAACGAATCCCAAATCCCAAATCCCAAATCCCTAATCCCGTCTGTAAAGCGCCAGCCCTGCCCCCTCACACACGCGAGAGTAGCCATCCAGAAAATGCGCGTCCTGGCGCGCGCGGATAGCGAGCATGTCCCCGCCCTCGGCCTTCTCCTCGATCAGGACCCAGTCGGCAAAGGGGCGTGGACTCCCGGTGAAGGCGGCGATCCAGATGTCGCCGTTCCCTTCGTGGAGGAAGTGGCTGAGTCGGAAGCCCGCCTGTGAGGCTTGCTGCATGTAATGGGCGAGCGACCCCATGCTCGCCATGATCTTGGCGCCGGGCTGTGGCGTTCCGAGACACGCGGTGACGCCGTCTCGAAGGGCCAGGTTCGGCCGATCCCACTGCGCCTCGACAACCATCGGCGCCTGGAGATCCAACGGCCGCAGCTCGTAAGAGACGACGCCGAGCAAGATGATCGCGCCGGCCAGGCGCCAGCGCCGCAGCAGGATGGTCGCAGCGCCCGCGGCCACGGCCTGAATCGCGATGAGCGGGATCATGTAACGGATGCGGAACGGGTGCCCGTCGAGGAAGGCCACCCAGGGGACTGCGGCCGTGGTGACAAGCGACAAGACCACGATCATGCCGGCTCGCTGGCGGTCCGAGAGGGCCTTCGCGACTAGGGTGCCCATCCCCAATAGGGCTAGGGCCATCAGCAGCGGGCCGCTCAGCCCTCGCGCACCCGACCACACTTGTGCGGCTGCCAGTACCGGATCTCCTAAAGCCTCGTTCTCCGGCACGAAAAACCCGCTTGTCGTCAACCACTCGCCGCCGACGACGCGGCTGAGTACGGCAAAGCTCACAATCGCCAGAGCCGGATAGGCGGCGATCGAAGCGACGTGGCGGCCGGCGACCGCGAGCGGCTCGCCGCGCCGCCCGCGCACCCACACGGCGGCCGCGAGCGCCGATGCGGTCACAGGCCACGCCTCGTACCGCGTCCAGCAGGCGAGCGCGAACAGAACGCCAATCAT
>MELA01000023.1:12984-26002 GCA_001767495.1 Acidobacteria bacterium RIFCSPLOWO2_12_FULL_65_11
CCGCGCCTGCCGAACTGACGCTGTCGCTCGGCCTCGAGCGTAGACTCTCGGCCTCGCGTGAAGGCTGTGAGCCCCACCCCCAGGACCTGCCACCGCTCGCTGGGATCGCTCGCGGCGCTGGCTTGCAGCGACTGACCGCTTTCACCAGCGCTGTCACACCACTCGAGCAGCAGCGCGACTGCCAGCGTCGTCAGCGCCAGCAGCAGCGGCTCGGTCATCGGCGTCGCCTGCAGGTACAGAACGTTCGGGTTGAGCGCGAAGACCGCGGCACCGGCAACAGCGGCGGGAGTGGAGCCGGTGATCGTGTGGATGACTCTCGCGATGGCCGCCACGGCGATCGCAAACGCGACAATCGAGATGGCGACGGCCGAGGCGCCGGATCGGTACCACGCGTCGACCTGAACGGGGAGTGCGTTGAGCAGATGGGGGAGCGGGAGCCACACGGCGCCAATCTGCTGCCAGCCGGGCGTGACGCTGTCGAGGATGCGCCGGGCGACGACGAGATGGCCGCGGGCGTCGTAATGGCTGAGCGTGAGCCCGAGGTAGTGATAGCGGAAGGCGACGAGGAGGCCGCCAATGGCTGCCATGACGCCCAGTGCGAGGGGAAGCGCACGGCGGCCGGACGGTATAATCACGGGCCTATTCTATGAGCAGAATTGCCGACGCCGTGCGCGCCTTCGCGTTGACACTTGGCGTCTTCGGACTGTTTTTCGTCGCCTTCCTGGATTCGTCGTTTCTCTCGCTGCCCGAGATTGCCGACCTTCTTGTCGTGTGGATGGTCACGCGCGACAAGGCGCGGGTCGCGGCGTACGTAGTCAGCGTCACGCTGGGCTCGATTGGCGGATGTCTCCTCTTGTACAGCATTGGCCGCAGGGGAGGAGAGGCCTTGCTCCGCCGGCGTTTCGCACCTGGAAACGTCGAGCGGGCCAGAGCGACCTTCAAGCGCCACGGCGTCATGACCGTTCTGATCGCATCGATCCTGCCGCCTCCTGCGCCGTTCAAGATCTTCGTACTGCTGGCCGGCGCGTCCGGGATGCACGCGGGGCGGTTCGCGGCGACAATCGCCGTCGGCCGAGGCACTCGCTACCTCACGCTGGGGATCCTCGCCGTCTACTACGGCGATCGTGCGATCGCGTACGCGCAAGAACACGGCGTGACCGTTGCGCTCGTGGCGGTGGGCGTGTTGCTCGCGGGGGCCCTCGCGTTCCTGCTGTGGAGCAGGGCACGGAGGGCGGCAGCGCAATAGAGCCGCAATCGTTTAGAATCAGCCGATGGGATACCGCAGCGAGCTTGAGGCCCGTCTCGCCAAGAAGACCACCAAGGCGATCGTCGACTACCAGATGATCGATGACGGCGACCGCGTCATGGTTGGGCTGTCGGGCGGGAAGGACAGCTGGGCGCTGCTGCAAGTGCTCGACGTCCTGCGCCAGCGCGCGCCCATCCACTTCTCGCTCGTCGCGGTCAACGTTGATTCAGGGTACAAGGCATACAAGCACGAGCTCATCGCGCGCACGTGCGAGGCGCGTGGATGGGAGTACCGCATCGAGCACACCGGCATCGGCGAGCTCATCGACGACATCCTCGACGCCGACCAGACACCGTGCTCACTCTGCGCGCGGCTTCGCCGCGGCGTGCTGTACCGGGTCGCCCGCGAAGTGGGCGCCACCAAGATCGCGCTCGGCCATCACATGGACGACTTCATCGAGACGCTGCTCCTTAATCTGTT
Organism: Acidobacteria bacterium RIFCSPLOWO2_12_FULL_65_11; assembly: GCA_001767495.1. Classification (GTDB taxonomy): domain Bacteria; phylum Acidobacteriota; class Vicinamibacteria; order Vicinamibacterales; family CAVVIG01; genus 2-12-FULL-65-11. Next base: position 14,711 of record MELA01000023.1, read on the forward strand.
CTTTGCCGGCGCGCTCAAGGCGATGCCGGCCAAGCTGGTGTCTGACGATGGCGAGCACGTGGTGGTGAGGCCGCTCGTGTACATCGGAGAAGCCGAGGCACGATTGTACGCCAAGGAATGCGCGCTGCCGATCATCGGCTGCTGCTGTCCGGCGTGCGGCGATCTGGCACTGCAGCGGCAGCGGACCAAGCGCCTGCTGATGGAGCTCGAAGAGGAACATCCCGGCGTGAAGCAGTCGATGCTCAAGGCGCTGGCCAACGTGGCGCCGCGCCACCTGCTCGACACCCGTCTCAACCCACCGGCCGAGCTGCGCGCCCGCGTGCCCGTTCCGGCTTGAACGCGCTCGACCAACCGAGGAAAGGACACCCTTCGTGCCTGCATCCCGTCTGCCGTTTGCCGCGCTCCTCGTGCTCGCGCTCGCGACACCCGCCTTCGCGCAGCAGCGCCCGCTCGTCACCGAAGATCCAGAGTCAATAGGCGAAGGTCGCGTGCTCCTTGAAAGCGGCCTGGACTTCTCCTCGCGCCAGCGCTTTTCGGTGTCCGGGCTCAAGGGCAACCTCTGGAAGTTTCCGACCGTCGGCGTCAGCGTAGGAATCAGCCCGATCGCCGAAATCCAGATCGACGGCGGACTCCACAACCGCCTCAACGTCACGAGCCGTGATACTGGGGCGCCACTCGCGTCGGTGGTCACGGCCACTGGCAACACGACCACCGACATCGAAGACGTCGTCATCGGCATGAAGATCCGCCTGGTGGGTGAGGGGACGGAGCGCCCGGCCTTCGCCGTCCGCTTCGCGACGCGGCTCCCCAACGCGTCGAACGAAAGCGGGCTCGGCACGGACACGACAGATTTCTTCCTGTCGCTGATCGGCGGCAAGACCGTCCAGTCGATCCGCATCGTGGCCAACCTCGGGTTGGGCATTCTCGCCGACCCGACGCAGGGCGCCCGGCAGAACGACGTATTTACCTACGGGCTCTCATTCGCGCGGGCGGTGACGCAGGCGGCCGAGCTGGTGGGAGAGTTGAACGGCCACGCGTCCACGCGGACCGGTGGCGGCTTCCCAGGCACCGAGAGCCGCAGTGTGATGAGGTTTGGCGGGCGCTACACGCACGGGCCGTTTCGCGTCGACATGGGCGTCTTGCTCGGCCTGACGACCGTCAGTCCATCCCTCGGGTTCACGGCCGGCTTCACGTACGTCTTTACAGCGTTTACGCTGCCGTAGGTATCCGATGTAGTGTCCGCCTTCACGCGGACCGTGGCCGTCTGCAAAGTGCTGCTCTATCAGTGGTTAGCGCTGGAAGCAGATGATATACTCCCGGCTGGCCTGCCAGCCGTCACAAACCGATACAAGAGACGATGTCCTCTCCTCTGTCTCAAGTCGGCCGTTACCAAATCATCGACAAGATCGGACAAGGCGGCATGGGATCGCTCTACCTCGCGCGCGATCCGGCCATCGATCGCCTTGTCGCCATCAAGCTCCTGCGCGATGACTTCGACAACCAGGAATTGCGCGAGCGCTTTGCCCGCGAGGCCCGCGCCGCCGGTGGCCTGCGCCACCCCAACATCGTCGTCATTTTCGACGTGGGCGAGCACGAGGGCCAGCCCTTCATCGCCATGGAATACATTCCGGGCCAGACGCTCGGCGCGATCATCAAGGGCGGCCAGCCGCTCGCTTTCACCCGGACGCTGGAGATCGTCGAGAATATCTGCGCCGGTCTCGGCTACGCGCACCGGGCCGGCATCGTCCATCGCGATATCAAGCCCGCCAACATCATGATCGACTCGGGCGGCGTCGTGAAGGTCCTCGATTTCGGCATCGCGCACGTCGCTCAATCGGGCATGACGAAGTCGGGGAGCGTCGTCGGGACCCTCAACTACATGTCGCCGGAGCAGGTCCTCGGAAAGCCGGTCGACCGCCGTTGCGACGTCTTCGCCGTCGGCGCCGTGTTGTACGAGCTGGTGGCGCGGCGTCAGGCGTTTCCTGGTGGTCTCCAGGAGGGCATCCTCAATCGCATCGTCAGCGAGCAGCCAACGCCGCTCACCGAGATCCATCCGGGCGTCAATCCCACGCTCGATCGCATCGTCAGAAAGAGTCTCGAAAAGGACCCGGCCCGCCGGTACCAGGACCTTACACAGATGCAGCAGGAGCTGGTCGAGCTGCGCAAGGCGGCTCCAGAAACGCCGCGGCCTGAGGCTGAGGCCGTGACCATGCCGCTTGGCGCGAGTGCCCAGGTTGAGGGCCCCTCGGGACACCGCGAGACGGACCGCGAGCTGATGGTCAAGCGGCGCGCCTCGGAAATCGAGGAGTACCTGCGCGAGGCCGATGCGGCATTCGAGTCCGGAGAGTACCAGGCCGCCATCGTCGCCTGCGAGCGTGCGGCAGTCTTGGATCCAGACCGCTTACACGCCCTCGACCTGCTGGCACGCGCACGCACGGCGATGCAGGAGGGGAAGATTCTGCAGCTCGTGGGTGAAGCGCGCGCGCAGTTGCACGAGGGCGCGCTGACCCAGGCCGGCGACCTCCTCGATCAGGCACGCGCCGCTGGGGTCCGCCTGAAGGCGGACCCCACGAAAGATTCGATAGAGTCTGTGGCGAGCCGGTCGGCAGGAAGATGGCGGGTGCCGGGCGCGATCGCCGCCGTGGCCGCTGCTGCCGCGCTTCTCGCTTTTCTGTTCCTGCGGTCGCCAGCGTCGCCGCCGACGCAGCCGGAAGCCGTGGCCACCGCCGCATCGGCCCCGGCGGCTGGGGATGCGCCACCACCCGAGGTGTCCGTAGCGACGCCTGCGCCCGCGCGCCTGCCCAGCACGACGTCTGCGGTTCCCACGCCCGCCGCTCTCACAGAGACACCAACAGCACCGCCCTCAACTGGGCAGCCCGCGCCGTCGCCTACCACGCCCTCGGCGCCCACACGGCCGGCACGAGCATCGACCAGTGCGCCTCGGCCGGCTCCAGTCAATCCCCGCACTTTCGGGACGCCGTCGTCGACCACGGCCGACGAGGCCGCCATCCGCCGGACGCTTCAGCGCTACCAGCAGGCGCTGACGAGTCTCGATCCGGCGGCGGTCCGAGCCGTGTATCCGTCTGTCAATATGCAGGGGCTCGCCGCTCAGCTCGCGACCTACTCCTCGTTCAGGAATGAGATGCAGATCGGCCGCATCCAGATTGGCCCGAATGGTCAGACCGCCATGGTGACCGGGCTCGTCTTGACGGCGCCGGTGCTCAAGGCCACGGGGCGCGAGACGGTGCAGCGGCGTCCCACGACGATCGTGCTCCAGAAGGCCGGCGACTCGTGGTTCATCCAGGAGACGCGCCTCGCCGGACGTGCCGGCGAGGCAGGCGCTCGCTCCGGCCAGACAGGCGGCGCCCAGCGTCGCGGCCGTCAGTAGTGCGTTTCCTCAAAGCCCACGCGTACGGCAATGATTTTCTGTACGTGAAGAAGGACGCCGTCCAAGGCGTGACGCCCGAGCCCCTCGCACGCCAGTTGTGCGACCGCCACAGGGGGATTGGGGCCGACGGACTGATCCTCTACGAGCCGACGCCGGACGGCGCGTCCATGCAGCTCTTCAACGCCGATGGCGGCCGCGCCGAGGTGTCGGGGAACGGCGTCCGTGCACTTGGCGCGCTGTTGTTGCGAGACGACAATCGGGTTCAGATCTCTCTCACGATTCACACCGAGGCGGGACCCAAGCGACTCGAGCGACTCAGCCGCGAAGGCGCCCGTCAGACCTTCCGCGCCGCCATGGGGCTGCCGCGCGACCTGCGTCAGGTGCCGGCGGTCGTCGCCAACGAGTCGCTGCAGCTCGTCCTGATGGACTTCGGCAACCCCCACTGCGTCGTGCTCGGATCGCTGCCCGGCCGAAACCGGTTCGAGCGTCTGGGCCGGAGTCTCGCGCATCATCAGATGTTTCCCGGAGGGACGAACGTGGAGTTTGCCGACGTCGAGCTGCCCGGCTCGGTGCGCATCTTCATCTGGGAGCGAGGCGTGGGGCCGACCGCCTCATCGGGCACCGGATCGTGTGCCGCGCTGGTCGCCGCGGCGGCCTTTGGCGGTGCCCGCCGTGAGGCCGACGTCATCGCCCCTGGAGGCACGCAGCGGGTGGAGTGGCGCGATGAGAGCGTCTACCTGACCGGCTGGGCTGAGGTACTCGCCGAAGGAAACTGGCTGCCCGAGAGGTAAATTCCTCCTACCTGACGGTCTCCGACGCGTCAAATTCTGCCGCCGGCGTCACCGGCGCTGGCGCGTCGGCGCCGCGGTCGCGCGCCCCAGATCGCGCGTCGTGGCGCGAATATCCGCGATTGGCTTGGCCAAAGCGGCACTCAACCCCTGATAGTTCCCTTGACCGAACGCAGAGCGAGCTTTTTGCACGGCTGTGCTGGTCGCCGAGATCGTGCGCCGGGCAGAAGCGAGCGTGGCGGCCGAGATCCGCACGCGCTCGGCCGTCCTTAATGCAGCGCGAGCCTCGTCGAGGGCGGTGTCGGCCTCTGTCAGCGTCCGGACCGCCAGCTGGGCGACCGCGGCTTTGCCGTCGGCCGCCTGCCTGGCGGCGTTTCGTGCGCGCTCGCCGCTGTCGAGGGCGTAGTTGAGGGCCAGCCGGTAGTCGCGCGCCTCGACGGCTTGCTGCGCGTTCTTGAGCGATTGCTGTGCGCCGGCCAGCTCGTCGCGCGCGTACTGGTCGGCGCCGGCCGCACGGGCTGCATCGATCGCGCCTTGCGCCTGCTGCATCTCGTTGTTGGGAGGATCGCCGCACGCAGAGACGAGCAGGGAGAACAGGATGAGGATGACGTACGGGAAACCCACGCGGTCGGCCGGCATTCGCTTCAGTATACGACCGTTAACCAATGCGAACCCGTTGTAGTACGATGAAGCACCTGTCGCCACAGGATCGGCCGCGCGAAAAACTGATCGAGCATGGCCCGCGCGCACTGGGTGACAACGAGCTGGTCGCCCTTGTACTGGGGAGCGGGTGCCGCCAGCGCGACGTGCTCGCGGTCGCCAACGAACTGCTCGCTGCGCGCAGCGGCCTGCATGGTCTGGTACAGGCCACCTGTGACGATCTCGCGCGAGTGGCGGGGATCGGTCGGGCCCGAGCGGCGCAGCTGATTGCCGCGATCGAGATCGGACGACGAACGCTGGCGCATGGGCCGAAGGCAAGATTGCAGTTGCTGACCCCGCCACAGGCCGCCGCGTTTCTGATGCCGACGTTCGGACGGCGGGGCGTCGAGCAGTTCGGCGTGGTGCTGCTCGACACGAAACACCGCGTGCTCCGAACGGCGGTCCTCGCTCTCGGCACGCTCAACACCGCCGGCATCGAACCCCGTGAGGTGTTCCGGGAGGCCACGGTCGCAGGCGCCGCTGCCATCGTCGTCTTCCATAATCATCCGTCCGGCGATCCCACCCCGAGCGCTGACGATGTGGACCTGACGCGGCGGCTGGTGGCGGCCGGCATGCTGATGGGGATCGATGTGGTGGATCACTTGATTCTGGGCGACGTGAAGTATTGCAGCTTCAAGGAGATGGGACGGCTGTGACGTTCTGTTCCAGATACACGCGAGCACAGCGGTGCGAGCGTGTGGGCGAGTGGGGGTGGGGCCCCGCGAGAGACTAATGAAGGTTCTCTATCTCGATTGTTTCTCCGGAATCTCCGGCGACATGGCGCTCGGGGCGCTCATCGACGCCGGGCTGCCGCTTGACGATCTCAAGCGGGCGCTTGGCAGCCTGGCCGTCTCAGGCTTCGAGGTCAGTGCCGAGCGCGTGCTCCGCGCCGGCGTGTCGGCGACCAAATTCACCGTACGCGAGCACTCCAGTCACTCGGCACCTACACCCCTCAGCACCCACGCACCTACGCACGACCACCATCATGATCACCCGCACCACAGTCTGAGCGAGATCTTCGCGCTCATTGACAAGTCCGCCCTGTCGCAAACGGGCCGGGACCGCGCCAAGGCGATGTTTCAGCGCCTCGGCGAGGTCGAGGCCGCTATCCACCAGATGCCGGTGGAGAAGGTCCATCTGCACGAGGTCGGCGCGCTCGACTCGATCATCGACATCGTGGGCACCGTGTTCGCCCTCGAATGGGTTGGCGCCGATCGCGTGGTCTGTTCGCCGCTCAATGTCGGCGGGGGCACGGTGAAGTCGGCGCACGGGACGTTCCCTGTCCCCGCGCCGGCGACAGTCAAGCTTCTCGGCTCCGCGCCGATCTATGCCGGCACCGTGCAGCACGAGCTGGTGACGCCGACCGGTGCGCTCATCGCGTCCTCGTACGCCGGGTCGTTCGGACCGATTCCCTCGATGACCGTCGAGCGCGTCGGCTACGGCGCCGGCGAGCGCGACCACGCCGATCGGCCCAACCTGCTCCGCGTCCTGATCGGTCGGGCGACCGAGGACGCCGCGTCCGAGCGCGTCACGATGGTCGAGTGCGAGATCGACGACATGAACCCACAGATCTTCGGCGTCGTGATGGATCGGCTGTATGCCGCCGGAGCGCTCGAAGTGTTCTACGTACCCGTACAGATGAAGAAGAACCGTCCCGGTACGCTTCTCACCGTCATCGTGGCGCCGGAGCGGCGCCCGCAGATTGCCGACGTAATCTTTCGCGAGACAACGACGATTGGCTTGAGATACTACGACGTCAATCGCGAGTGTCTCGATCGTGAGATGGCCACCGTCGACACCCCGCTTGGTGCCGTTCGCTTCAAGATCTCGTCGCGGGACGGTTGCGTGATGAACGCCGTGCCGGAATTCGAGGACTGCGCAGCGCTCGCCGCCGCGAACAACCTCTCGGTCAAGGAAGTGCAGGCGCTGGCCGTTCACGCGTACGGCACGAGCGAGCGTCGCCGGGACCGCCGCTCGTGAGCCGCTACTTCCTGACAACCCCGATCTACTACATCAACGCCGAGCCGCACCTCGGCCACGCGTACACGACGATGGTGACCGACGCCGTCGCCCGCGCGCATCGGCTGATGGGTGACGATGTATTCTTTCTGACCGGCACCGACGAACACGGCCAGAAAGTGGAACGGGCCGCGCACAAGGCAGGGCTGACGCCGACTGTGTTTGCCGATCGCGTGTCGCAGAAGTTTCGCGACCTCCTCCCGGCGTTGAATATCTCGAACGACGACTTCATTCGGACAACCGAGCCGCGCCATCACGCGGCTGCCCAGGAGCTGTGGCGGAGGGTCCGCGACCGCGGCCACATCTACAAGGGCAAGTACGAGGGCTGGTACTGCACGGTCGACGAAGTGTTCGTCCCCGACACTCAGCTCGAGAACGGCCGCTGTCCGATCTGCGGCAACGCCGTCGAACGGATCACGGAAGAGAGCTACTTCTTTCGCCTGTCGGCGTTTCAACGGCCGCTCATCGATTACTATTCGCGGCATCCTGACTTCGTGACGCCGCGCGCCCGACGCAACGAGATGGCGGCCTTCCTCGAGGGAGGCCTCGAGGACTTGAGCGTCAGCCGTCCGTCATTCAAATGGGGCATTCCCGTTCCGGACGATCCCGCCCATGTGATGTACGTGTGGTTCGACGCGCTCACCAACTACCTGACGGCCGCCGGCTACGGGGGGACCGACGAAGCGGCCCGCCGCAGATTCGCGCACTACTGGCCGGCCGATGTGCACGTCATCGGGAAGGAGATCATCCGACAGCACGCCATCTACTGGCCCGCGTTCCTGATGGCCGCCGATCTGCCGTTGCCCAGACACATTGTCAGTCACGGCTGGTGGCTGATGGAGGGCGCCAAGATGTCCAAGTCCCGCGGCAACGTCGTCAGGCCGCAGGATTACGTCGACAAGTTCGGGCTGGACGCGCTTCGATATTTCGTCTTTCGGGAGATGGTGTTCGGACAGGACGCGAGCTTCGCCGACGAAGCGTTTCTGACTCGGTACAATGCCGATCTCGCGAATGACCTTGGAAACCTCGTCAGCCGGGCGACGACGATGATCCATCGGTACTGCGGAGGCGTCGTGCCTCCGGCGGACCAGGCACTGCTCGCCAGGGACGATGAAGTGCGGCTCGCCGAGATTCTCGACGCTGCCATTACTGGCGTGATGGCCTCGACCATCACGTTCCAGCTGTCCGTCGCGCTTCGTGAAATCTGGGATGCCATCGGCGCGGCCAATCGCTACGTCGTCGCGCGCGAGCCGTGGCGGCTCGCCAAGGACGAGGCGAGACGTGTCGAGCTCGACACCGCCCTTCATGCCTTGGCTGATGCGGTGCGCATCGTCGCCGAACTCCTGCAGCCCTTCATGCCAGATACCGCCGAGAGAACGCTCGTGATGCTCGGCCTGCCGCCGGGTGCCCGGTCCTGGCAGACGCTGGCACGAGGGCGGCTGCCTGCCGGGACCCGCCTCGGGAACACGGTCCCTCTGTTTCCACGGATCGAACTTTCTTTGGAGGAACTGCGACACATGTCAGCCGACCAGTCAGACAAGCCCGCACAGCCAACGTCGCCACTCGCACCTGCTGCGCCGGCATCACACATTGCGGCACCTGGCACTCCCGCACCGTCCCCGCCGATCGCACTTCGTGACGTGGGACCACTCGCACCAGGGTCCGACCGTATAACCATCGACGACTTCATGAAGGTCGAGCTGCGGGTCGCCAAAGTGCTGGCGGCCGAGCGCGTGCCGAAGTCCAACCGCCTACTGAAGCTGCACGTGGATGTCGGGACCGAGCAGCGGACGATCGTCGCCGGCATTGCCGAGGCGTACGAGCCGGAGCTTCTCGTCGGCCGATCGGTGGCGATCGTCTTCAACCTGAAGCCGGCGAAGCTGATGGGCGTCGAGTCAAACGGCATGGTGCTCGCCGCAAGCCCGGACGGTGGCAAACCCGTCCTCATCACGTTCGATGAGCCACCACCACCCGGAACCAGGGTGCGGTGACGGCTGCAGGGACAGCCTTCTCAGCGCCTGCGGCCATGCCGAACCGAGGCCATGCAACGCCGAGGCGAGGCATCAGCGTCAGTTCGCGCTGGGGGTGGGGCCCCAGCGCCAGTAATAGATGATAGACAGCCACTGCCATCTGGCAGATGAAACCTTTGCCGGAGATCTGGATGCCGTTGTGGCCCGCGCGCGAGCTGCAGGCGTCGAGCGGGCACTGGTCGTCCTGGCGGCCGGCGACGCGAAGGAGTCCGCCCAGGCGCAACAGGTCGAGCGGCTCTGGCCGGAGGTGCGATTCGCGATCGGCGTCCACCCGCATCAGGCGCACCAGTTCGCCGACAATCCCACGCGCGCTGTTGATGTGGTGCGGGAACAGTTGACCGCCACGCCATCGGCGCGGGCGGTCGGCGAAATCGGGCTCGACTACCACTACGATCTCTCGCCTCGCGACGTACAGCAGGCCGTGTTTCGCGCCCAGGTCAGGCTGGCCCTCGAACTCGGTCGTCCCATCGTCGTCCACACACGCGAGGCAGACGCCGACACGGTGGCCATCCTGAGACAGGAAGGCGGCGGCCAGGTGTGTGGCGTCCTGCATTGCTTCACCGGTACGCCGGAACTAGCGCGCGCAGGCCTCGATCTGGGCTTCTACATCTCGCTGGCTGGCATCATCACGTTTCCCAAAGCTGGCGAGCTTCGAGACACGGCGTATGCGATACCGGAGGCACGGCTTCTCGCTGAGACCGACAGCCCCTTTCTTGCGCCCGTCCCATATCGGGGCACGCGCAACGAACCGGCCCACGTGGCGCGGATCATCGACACGCTGGCCGGAATCCACGGCATTGACGCCGGGGCGATGGCCCGGCACACGGCGGCGAACTTCCACACGCTGTTTTGCCCCTAGCCGTAGCGTCCGGCTTCAGCCCGACGTCAGGTCCGCCTAAAGGCGGACACTACAGGTTATTAACCGCCCGTGATAAAGTCCTACCTGTCAATACAGTGGAAAAATCGTCGCTAGCGCTCGCGCAGCTCTTCGAACCGATTCGCGCCGACCTCGAGAGCGTGGACCGCGAATTCGGCCGTCATGTCCAGTCGCAGGTGGACCTGATTCCGAAGATCGGGCGCTACATTCAGACGAGCGGCGGCAAACGCATCCGTCCGGCCGTGCTGCTGATGGCGGCGCGCCTCTCCGGGTACCGGGGCGACCGCGCCATTCTGTACGCGGCGGTCGTCGAGTTCATCCACACGGCCACGCTCGTCCACGACGACATCATCGACGATGCCGAGCTGCGGCGCGGGCGGCTCGCCGTGCACTCGCGGTGGGGCAACGACATCACAGTGCTGCTCGGCGACTACCTCTATATCAAGTCGATGGCGCTCGCCCTGACACACGACTCGCTCGATCTCGTCCGTCTGCTGTGCGATGTGACGCTGCGGATGATCGAGGGCGAGCTCTACCAGCTCACGAAGAACGGCGACGCCGACATCACCGAGGACGAGCACTTCGACATCATCCGGCGCAAGACGGCTTATCTGTTCGGCGGCTGCGCGCAGATTGGCGGCATGCTCGGAGGTGTCACGCACGAGCGCGAGCAGGCGCTGCGCGAGTACGGGTTCAACCTCGGCATCGCGTTTCAGATCGTTGACGATTTGCTCGACTTCACCGGCAACGCCGAGGCGGTCGGCAAGCCCATCGGCAGCGACTTGTGCGAGGGCAAGGTCACGTTGCCCCTCATCCACCTGCTGCGGCAGTCGAGCGACGGCACCGCGTCGCGCATCGTACGGGATGCCATCGCCTCGCGCAGCATCGCACCCGAGTCGTGGGCCGAGCTCGTTCGGAGCCTCAAGGAGCATGCGTCGATTGATTTTGCCTGTCGGCGCGCCGCCGACTACGCGGAGCGCGCCAAGAAGCACCTGTACGCGTTTCCGTCCAGCCCGGAGCGCGACGCGCTCCTTGCGCTCCCCGACTACGTCTTGTCCCGCGACCGTTAACGCCTGCGGCCATGCCGCGCGACGGCCACCTGTCCTTCAGTCTGCCGCCACTGACCATCGAGATCCTTGATGGTGACATCGCCGCCCAGTCGACCGACGCGATCGTCAACGCCGCCAATAACGCCTTCTGGATGGGAGCCGGCGTCGCGGGTGCGATCAAGGCGCGTGGCGGCCGGGAGATCGAAGTGGAGGCCATGGCGCAGGGGCCCGTCGAGCCGGGGGAGTGCGTTGTAACCTCTGGTGGACGTTTGGCCGCACGACACGTGATTCACGCCGCGGTCATGGGACAGGATCTGCGAACCTCTGGTGCGCTCATCGATCGTGCGACGCGGCGGACACTGGCGCTTGCCGATCGACTCGGACTCGTGTCGATCGCCTTGCCGGCATTTGGCACGGGCGTGGGCGGCTTCTCGCTCGACGA
>MELA01000024.1:0-5240 GCA_001767495.1 Acidobacteria bacterium RIFCSPLOWO2_12_FULL_65_11
GACGGCCTGGGCCTTGGCCATAACGCGCGGTCAGCGCTCATCACGCGCGGACTCGTCGAGGTGACGCGCCTGGCCTGCGCGGCAGGCGGCCGGCCCGAGACGCTCGCCGGCCTGGGCGGCCTGGGCGATCTCGTGCTGACGTGCACGGGCGATCTGAGCCGCAATCGACGCGTCGGGATGGAGCTGGCGCGTGGGCGCAGCCTGCCGGAGATTCTCGCCGGCACGAAGATGGTTGCGGAAGGCGTGCGCACGACCGGTGCCGCGCTCGCGCTCGGCGCGCGCTACGGCGTCGAGCTGCCGATCGCGACGCAGATGGCCGAGGTCCTCGCCGGCCGCGCGGATGTTCGCACCGCGATCGAGACGCTGATGCTTCGCCGTCAGCGCGCGGAGGCGGAAGCCCGGTAGCGTCCGTCCCGCGCTCCAGTTGGGGACAACAGTGATCGGTGTCTAGCCTCTAGCCTGGTCGGCATTGCCGACGGTCACCTGGATGAGGAGCCGCTGGCCGTCGGGTGCGACGTCGTAATTCGTTGTTCGAATGCACCGCGGCGATGGCCGTCATAGACAGTTGTTGCGGAATGCCGGCCTCGTGGTCGCTCCAGCTTTAATGGGGACCGCCATCAAGGTCGACCGTGCCTGAAGGCGGCCGCGCGCCTTCCGAGTAAGATTCGATCCATGAGTGTGCTCGGCCGGATTCGCGACGGCCTCACCCGCACAACGCAGCAGATCGTCGAGCGCTTCGACGAGATCGTTCGGCGCGCGGACGCGCCGGGCCACCGCAGCCGTCCGGTCGAGGTCGAGACCGTGGAGGCGCTCGAAGAGCTGCTCATCTCGGCCGACATCGGCGTGGCGGCCACCGCGCGGATCCTGGCGGCGGTCAGGGGTCGGTCACAGAACGGTCTGGGCCTGCGCGATTTGGTCAAGCGCGAGATCCGGAACGTGTTCGCGGCCGTCGATCATCCGCTTGTCGTGGCTCACCATCCGAAAGTCACGCTCGTCGTCGGCGTCAACGGCACCGGCAAGACAACCACGGTTGGGAAGCTCGCCAACCTCCTGAAGAATGAAGGCGAAAGGCCGCTGATTTGCGCGGCCGACACCTTTCGCGCAGCCGCCGTGGAGCAGCTCGAGATCTGGGCGAAGCGGGCGGGCGTGGACATCGTGCGGGCGCGCGCCGGGGTCGATCCTGCCGCCGTCGTCTTTGATGCCATCACATCGGGGAAAGCCAAGGGACGGGATCCGATTCTCGTCGATACCGCCGGTCGCCTGCATACGCGCGTGAACCTGATGGGCGAGCTAGAGAAGATTCGGCGTATCGCGTCCCGTGAAGTGCCGGGGGCGCCACAGGAAGTGCTGCTCGTGCTCGACGCCACGGTGGGGCAGAATGGAGTCACGCAGGCGCGGGAATTCATGGGTGCCGCCGGCGTCAACGGCATCGTGCTCACGAAGCTCGACGGTACCGCGAAAGGCGGCGTCGCCGTAGCAATCGCCCACGACCTGAAGCTGCCGATCAGATACGTCGGCATCGGCGAAGGCATTGACGATCTTGTGCCGTTCTCTGCCGACGAATACGTCGATGGACTATTTGAACAGAAGTGGTGATCTGTGTCGGTGACGTTCTGTTCTCGATACGCGCGAGCACTGCGGTGCGAGCGCGTCAGGCACGGGGGCGGGGCCCCGTGCAATAAGTCGATGTTGGCCCCACGCTACTAATTCATATTGGCCCCGATGCTGGACGCCGATTACATGACCCGCGCGTTGTCTCTCGCCGCGCGCGGACGCGGCCGGACGAGCCCAAACCCACTCGTGGGTGCGGTGGTCGTGTCGCCCGACGGCGTGATCGTCGGCCAGGGCTTTCACGAGCGCGTGGGCCACGCACACGCCGAGGTCCGCGCGCTCGACATGGCCGGGACGCAGGCCAGGGGCGCGACCCTCTACTGCACGCTCGAGCCCTGCTGCCATCAGGGGCGGACCCCGCCGTGCGTGTCGCGCGTTGTGACGGCGGGAATTGCCCGCGTGGTGGCCGCCATCGAGGATCCGAATCCGCTCGTTGACGGTCAAGGCTTCGAGTACCTGCGGGCGCACGGGATCGCGGTCGAGGTTGGTGCAGGCCGTCAGGCCGCCGCGGCGCTCAACCAGCCGTTCTTCACGTTGATGCGTGAAGGCCGTCCGTTCGTCGTGCTGAAGGCGGCTGCAAGTCGCGACGGGCGGATCGCCGCGGCGCCGGGGACGCGGACACCGCTCACGTCCGAGGCCGCCAACCGACACGCGCAGGGCGTCCGGGCCGAGATCGACGCCATCGGCGTCGGGGTCGGGACAGTGCTTGTCGACGACCCGCGACTGACCGTGCGCGACGTATATCGCGAGCGGCCGCTGGTCCGCGTCATCTTTGACCGGCAGCTTCGAACCCCGCCCGACGCTCGCGTGCTCTCGACACGCGACGCAGGGCCTGTCATCATCGTGACGACCGAAGAGGGCGCATCACGTGCGACACTGCGCGAGGCACTGGAGGAGCGCAGCGTGGAGATTGAGGTGGCGCGCGACGGCTCGCTTGGCGCCGCGCTCAGGCGGTTGGCGGCGCGCGACGTCAGTTCGCTCCTGCTTGAAGGGGGAGCGGTGCTGCACGGTGCGGCGTGGGACGAAGGCTTGGTCGATTACGTCCGCCTGTATGTCACGCCGCACGCGCTCGGCCCGGGCGGAGTACGGCTCCTTGGGGGCCGGGCGTTCTCGTCCGGCTCGCTGGTCGAGCGCCGCATCGAATCACTGGCACCCGATGTGCTGATCGAGGGATATGTTCACGGGCCTCGTTGAGGCAGTCGGCGAGCTCGTCGAACGGAAGCAGACGAGCGGCGGATTTCGGCTGCGCGTACAGTCGCCGCTCGCGGGCGAGCTGTCGGCGGGCGAGAGTGTCGCTGTCAACGGCGTCTGCCTGACCGTCATTCTGGCCAACGACCGGGAGATTCATGCCGAGGTGGGTCCGGAAACGATCCGCGTCACGACGCTTGGCTCGATCGCGCGGGGCAGCCTCGTGAATCTCGAGCGGCCGTTGCGCGCCGACGGGCGGATCGGGGGGCACTTCGTCCAGGGCCACGCCGACGCGGTGGGCCACGTCGAGGAACTGCGGGCCGAGGCCGAGTTTCACTGGTTGACGGTCAGCTTTCCCTTGCTGCTGGCGCCCTTCATCGTCCATAAGGGTTCGATCGCCGTGGACGGCGTCAGCCTGACGGTCGCAGGTCTGGGGTCGGATCGGTTCGACGTGCAGTTGGTGCCGTACACGATGACGCACACCAATTTCCATCGGACTCAGATCCGCGATCGCGTGAATCTCGAATGTGATGTGGTGGGCAAGTACGTCGTGCGCGCGGCCGAGTTGGCGGGGCTCACGCTGGCCCGCGTGCGGCCGGGCGAGGTGGCACATTGAAGGCGAAACCAGCGGTGAGTCGAATCGAAATCGCGAAAGGCGCCAGTAAGCGGCCGACCCCGTTCGCACGGATCGAGGACGCCGTCGAGGCGATCCGGGCGGGTCGAATGGCCATTGTCGTCGATGACGCGGATCGCGAGAACGAAGGCGATTTGACGATTGCCGCAGAGAAGATCACGCCCGAGGCGATCAACTTCATGGTGCGCTTCGGCCGGGGTCTCGTATGCCTATCGATGACCCCCGAGCGGCTCGACGAGCTCGAGATTCCGCTGGTCGTCCGCGAGAACACCTCGAGGTTCGAAACGGCGTTCTGCACGCCGATTGACGCCGTCGACCGCACGACGACTGGCATCTCGGCGCACGACCGCGCGGCGACCGTCCTCGCGGCGATCGACCCGGCCTCCCGCCCCTCCGACTTTGCGCGGCCCGGGAACGTGCACCCGCTGCGCGCGCGGTCGGGCGGGGTGCTCGTGCGCGCGGGGCAGACCGAAGCGGCGGTCGATCTGGCGCGCATCGCGGGCCTCTATCCCGCCGGCGTCATCTGCGAAATCCTGAACGAAGACGGCACCATGGCGCGAGTGCCGCAGCTGGCCAAGTTCGCCAGACGCTACGGCCTGCCGCTCATCACGATCGCCGATTTGATCCAGCACCGCGTGCGCACCGAGTCGCTGGTCAAACGAGTGGCGTCCGCCATGCTGCCGACCGAACATGGACCGTTTAGGATCCACACCTTCGAGAATCAGATCGACAATCAGACCCACGTGGCGCTTGTGTGCGGAGAGATCGGTGATGGCAAGGACGTCCTCGTCCGCGTACATTCCTGCTGCTTGACTGGGGACGTGTTCCATTCCATCCGCTGCGATTGTGGCGCGCAGCTCGACGCGGCCATGCGACGACTGGCGGCCGAGGGGCGCGGCGTGCTCTTGTACCTCAATCAGGAAGGGCGCGGGATCGGCCTGGCGAACAAGATCCGGGCCTACGCGCTGCAGGACGACGGCTTCGACACGGTCGAGGCCAACGAGCGGCTCGGCTTCAAGGCCGACCAGCGCGACTACGGCGTGGGCGTCCAGATTCTGCGCGAGCTCGGCATCCGTTCTATGCGGCTGCTCAGCAACAATCCTCGGAAGCTCGTCGGGATCGAAGGCTACGGATTGTCAGTCAGCGAATGGCTGCCGCTCGAGATCCCGGCCTCTGACACGACGCGGCGCTATCTCAAAACCAAGAAGGACAAGCTCGGGCACAAACTGTCGTCCGTGTAATGCCATCGATCGTCCTCTTCGACGGGGTCTGCAATCTGTGCGATGGCCTCGTCCGGTTCGTGATCGCCCGCGATCCGGCCCGTCGCTTCCGGTTCGCTGCTCTGCAGTCCGGCACCGCCGAACGCCTGATGCGCGAGGCCGGAGGGGCCGGTGTCACGACCGACAGCATCGTGCTGATTGAGGGGGCGCGCATGTACGTGCGATCGACAGCCGCCCTTCGCATTGCGAGAGGACTCGCCTGGCCCTGGCCGCTGACGTCCGCGCTCATCGTCGTTCCCCGTCCGTTCCGCGACTGGATCTACGACGTCGTGGCGCGCAGTCGGTACGAGTGGTTCGGTAAGCGCGACGTTTGCATGACGCCAACCCCAGAGCAAAGAGATCGATTTCTCTAGGGCGTACGGGTTTGACACTCCAGCGCCGGTCCATTACGATAAGCGTTTGCGTTAGAAAGGTTTAGGACGTCTGTGTTCGACTCACTCAGCACGCGTCTCCAGGGCGTTTTCAAGAGCATCCGGGGCCAGGCGCGGCTGACCGAAGGGAACGTCGAAGCGGCGCTCGGCGAGATT
>MELA01000024.1:5299-13545 GCA_001767495.1 Acidobacteria bacterium RIFCSPLOWO2_12_FULL_65_11
CCAGGCGCGGCTGACCGAAGGGAACGTCGAAGCGGCGCTCGGCGAGATTCGACTCGCCCTGCTCGAGGCCGACGTCAATTACAAAGTCGTCAAGGCGTTCATCGATCGCGTCCGCGACCGGGCGATGGGACAGGATGTGCTGCGCAGCCTCTCGCCGTCGCAGCAGGTCGTCAAGATCGTTCGTGACGAAATGGTGGCGCTCTTCGGCGATGCCGAAGGGGGTCTGCAACCAACGTCAAAACGCCCGCGTGTCGTACTGCTGCTCGGCCTGCAGGGCGCCGGCAAGACGACGACGGCGGCGAAGCTGGGCAAGTGGCTGGCCAAACAGGGGCGCCATCCCCTGCTCGTCTCCACCGACGTCAAGCGGCCGGCCGCCATCGAGCAGCTCAACGTTGTCGGGCGGCAAGCGGGACTGCGGACGCACGATCCGGCCGCCGAGATGGATCCGGTCGCGCGCGCCTCCGGGGCGATCGCCGAGGCAAGGAACCTGGGCTTCGACGTCGTCATCGTCGACTCCGCCGGCCGGCTCCATATCGACGACGAGCTGATGACCGAGCTCGTCGCGATCAAGGCCGCGACCGATCCGTCCGACCTGCTCTACGTCGCCGACGCGATGACGGGGCAGGACGCCATCAAGAGCGCGGGAGAGTTCAACCGTCGAGTGGGCGTGAGCGGCGTGGTGCTCTCTAAGCTCGACGGCGATGCACGCGGCGGTGCGGCGCTGTCGGTCGCCTCGGTGGTCGGCGTGCCGATCGCATTTGTCGGCACTGGCGAGCGGCTCGATGATCTCGAGCTCTTCCACGCCGATCGCCTCGTGTCGCGCGTGCTCGGAATGGGCGACGTGCTGTCGCTCATCGAGAAAGCTGAAGCCGCCATCGATCGGGATGATGCGGCGCGGCTCGAGACCAAGGTCCGGGCCAACGAGTTCACGCTCGAGGATTTCCGCGATCAACTCAAGGCCGTTCGCAAGCTGGGGCCCCTCGAGCAAATCGTCGGGATGCTGCCCGGGATGGGTAGCGTTAAGGCGCTCGCGGAGAGCAAGCCGGACGAGAAACAGCTGGCGCGGGTCGAGGCGATCATCAGCTCGATGACGCCTGACGAGCGGCGCCGGCAGCACATCATCAACGGCAGCCGCCGTAAGCGGATTGCCAAGGGGAGCGGTACGTCGGTCGAGGACGTGAATCGTCTATTGAAGCAGTTCGTGCAGATGCAGAAGATGCTCAAGTCGCTCGGCGGGATGGCCGGGCTGGCGGGCGGCGGCAAGAAGGCCCGGCGTCAGGCCATGCAGATGATGCGATCGAGATAGTGAGTATGAATTGTAGGATGGCAGGATTGCAGAATTGCAGAAGGTATGGCAGGAAGGAAGTCCCGTTGGGCTCCTGCAATCCTGCAATCGATCAATTCTGCAATTTCAGGGAGCGTCAGCGATGGTTGTGATTCGTTTGCGTCGGGCGGGTTCGAAGAAGCGGCCGTTTTTCCGCGTGGTGGTGACCAATCAACGCGCCGCGGGCGTGAGCAGCTTCGTCGAGATTCTCGGACACTACAACCCGCGGTCCAAGCCCGCGGTCGTCGATGTGGACAAGGCGCGCGTCGAGTACTGGTTGAAGAAGGGCGCGCAGCCTTCCGACTCGGTCCGGACGCTCATCGCCCGGCACTTGACGGTTAAGCCGGTCGCCGGCGAGAGCCCGGCGGGGGCTCCCGGGGCTCAATGACGAGCAGCGGCGATATCGGGGCGGTGGTCGCGGTCCTCGCGCGCGCGCTGACCGATCGCCCCGATGAGGTCCGGGTCGTCCTCTCCGATCGCGCCCAGACGACGCTCGTGGAACTGTACGTGGCGCCTGGCGATCTGGGTAAGGTGATCGGCAAGCAGGGCCGCACGGTTGCCGCGTTGCGGACGCTGGCCTCGACTGCGGGCGAGCATCAGGGGAAGCAGGTGACGCTCGAGATTCGAGAGGGAAGGCCGTGAACTGGGCCGAGATGGCCGTGGTGGGCCGGATCGCTAGGGCGCACGGCATTCGCGGGCAGGTGATCGTCAGCGTCGAGACGGATTTTCCCGAGTCGCGCTTTCGGCCGGGCGCCGAGCTCTTCATCGACCGCGCGGGCAGTCCTGAGGCCATCGTGCTGACCACCGTGCGGTTCCAGCGCGAGCGGCCGGTCATCGGTATCGCGGGTGTGGGGACGATGAACGAGGCCGAAGCGCTCGCAGGACACGAGTTGCGCGTGCCGATCGATCGACTCGCGCCCCTGCCGGATGGCACCTTCTACCGGCATACCCTGATCGGCTGCCGGGTCGAGACCCGCGAAGGCCGGCCGGTCGGCGTGGTTCGGGAGGTGGAAGGGACGCCGGCAAGCAGCCGGCTCGTCGTGGCGGCGCCGGGCGGTGACGTGCTGGTGCCGCTCGCGTCAGCCATCTGCATCACGATCGACCCGGCCGCCGGGCGGATTGTGATCGATCCGCCAGGGGGATTGCTGGAGTTGAACGAGAAGTCCGGCTAAAGCCGGACGCTACGTACTGAGTACTCCCGGACACGGCGTACTGAGCACTTGAGGATGGAGTGTCCGGCTTGAGCACTTGAGGATGGAGTGTCCGGCTTGAGCACTTGAGGATGGAGTGTCCGGCTTGAGCACTTGAGGATGTAGTGTCCGGCTTCAGCCGGACCGTAAGTATGACCTTCGACATCGTTACGATCTTTCCGCGCGTGATCGAGCAACCGCTGGAGGCTGGCGTCCTCGGTCGGGCCATCGAGCGGGGAGTGCTCGACGTGAAGGTGCACGATCTGCGACGCTTCACGACCGATCGACACCACGTCGTGGACGATGTGCCGTACGGAGGTGGACCGGGCATGGTGCTGAAACCCGAGCCGATGTTCCGCGCGGTCGACTTCGTGGAAGCAGAGCGGGGGCGGCCGCTGACCGTGATTCTGACCTCGCCGCAAGGACGCCGCTTTACGCAGGCCGACGCGCGGCGGCTGGCGGCCTGCCAGCACATCGCGTTGCTTTGCGGTCGCTACGAAGGGTTCGACGAGCGCGTGCGCGGGCGGGCGACCGAGGAGCTGTCGATCGGCGACTACGTCCTGACCGGCGGCGAGCTGCCGGCGCTGGTCATTCTGGAGGCGGTGGCGCGGCTCATCCCGGGTGTGGTGGGCGACGAGCAATCGGTGGCCGAGGACTCGTTCAGCCGCGGATTGCTCGACTTCCCGCAGTACACGCGGCCGGCCGAGTTGACGGTGGGCGAGTCCGGGCCGACGCTGAGGGTGCCCGAGGTGCTGCTCTCGGGCCACCACGCCGAAATCCGGCGCTGGCGGAAACGCGAGGCCGTCAGCCGGACGCTGACGCGGCGGCCGGACCTGCTGGCCACGGCGAGCCTTGACGAGGAAGAGAAAGAGATTCTACGAGCATTGCAGGATGACAGGATGGCAGAATGGCAGAAATGAAAATTCTGCAATCCTGAAACTGGGGGGAGTCATGGGCGCGATTGAAGTAGTCGAGAAGTCCCAGCTGGCCGAGCGGCCGGCGATGAAGTCGGGCGACACCGTGCGCGTGCACGTGAAGGTGCGCGAGGGCGACAAAGAACGTATCCAGATCTTTGAAGGTGTCGTCATCGGCATGCACCGGGGCGGCACACGCGCCTCCTTCACAGTGCGCAAGGTGTCGTTCGGGCAGGGCGTCGAGCGGATTTTTCCGCTTCACTCGCCCACCATCCAGAAGATCGAGGTGGTGCGCACGGCCAAGGTCCGGCGGGCGAAGCTGTACTACCTGCGCGATCTCAAGGGCAAGGCCGCGCGAATGCAGGCCACGGCCACCAACGTTGAAGGTAAAACGTAGGCCGGTTCCGTATGGGTCGCGTTCCGGCCAGGCGCACGCTCGAAAACGCGATGCGCCGTGTCGGTTTCGTGCATGTGGCCGGCTGCGATGAAGTCGGTCGGGGATGTCTGGCCGGTCCAGTCGTGGCGGCGGCCGTCATCCTGAGCCCGGACCGGCACATCGCCGGCGTCTCGGATTCGAAGGTGGTACCGGCGGCCGAGCGCGAGCAGCTCTTCGACAAGATCGTGCGTGATGCGGTCGCCTGGGCGGTCGCATCAGCCGACCCAGCCGAGATCGATCGCATCAACATCCATCAGGCCTCGCTCCTGGCCATGCGCCGGGCGCTACTGTCGCTCGTGCCGCTCCCCGACCTGGTGCTTGTTGACGCGTTCGTTGTGCCGGACCTGCCCATGGCCCAGCGCGGCGTGCCGCACGGCGATCGGCGCTGCGCGGCAATTGCGGCCGCCTCGATTGTCGCCAAGGTCACGCGCGATCGCCAGATGCGTGACCTCCATCAGCTCGATCCCCGGTACGGCTTCGACCGCCACAAGGGCTACGCGACGAGCGATCATTTGGAGGCCGTCGCGCGTTTTGGGTACTCGGATCTGCATCGGCGGTCGTTCCGCCCTCCGACGCTGTTTGATACGATGGGTTGACTCGTGGCCATCGATCGCGCTGCAACATTGCACAACGCCGAGAAACTGGTTCGGCAGGGCAAGCTCGAGCTTGCCGCCGCGGAGTACCGGCGGGTCGTCGAGGAGCAGCCGCGCGACTGGAATACCGCCAACACGCTTGGGGATCTGTACGTCCGCATCGGACAGACCGACAAGGCGGTCGAGCAGTTGACACGCGTCGCCGATCAGCTGAGCACGGAAGGGTTTCTGCCGAAGGCCAGCGCCCTCTACAAGAAGATCCTCAAGCTCAAGCCGGACGACGAACGGACGCTGCTGCAGATGGCGGAGATCGCCGCTAACCAGGGACTGCTGGCCGACGCCCGCGCGTATCTGACGACGGTCCTCGATCGACGGCTGAGCCGGCGCGACAGGCGCGGCGCGGCCGAGGTGCGCATCCGCCTCGGACTGCTCGACCCGTCGGATGTCGACGGCCGCTTGATGGCGGCGCGCACGCGCGCCGAGATTGGCGACGTCGCTGGGGCCGTTCGCGATCTGAAGGCCATCGCCACCGAGCTGGTCAGCAAAGGACGGGAGGCCGAGGCCTTCAAGCTGTTACGTGAGGCCTTGAGCCTCGATCCGAAGGACCGCGACCTTCGTGCGCACCTGGCTCGGGGGGCCGTCGCCCGCGGCGACCTGGCCACGGCCGCCGAGTTTCTGACGGCGGAGATCGCGGGCGATGACCCGGATCTGTTGCTGGTGATGGCCGGGATTCGGCTTCGAGGCGACGCCCCGGACGAGGCGATCGGGATCGTTAGCCGCCTGTTGGAGCGGCATCCCGAACGGCGGGAGCAGATCAGGAGACTTGGCGTGGCCGTCGCCGAGCAGGCGCCCGAACCGTCGTACGGCGTCATCCGGCTGGTCATCGAATCGATGATTGCGGCTGGAGACCTCGCGTCGGCCGCCGCCGCCCTGCAGGAGTTCGTGAACCGGGTGCCCCACCACATTCCCGCGCTCCGGCGCCTGGTCGAAGTCTCGGTCGATGCCGGGATCGAGTCGGTCATGTACAGCGCGCAGGCGCAGCTGGCCGACGCCTATCTCACGGCCGGTCTGGCCGCTGAAGCGCTGTTCATTGCCGAGGATCTCATGGCGCGTGAGCCGTGGGACTCCGAGAACGTCGAACGCCTTCGACGGGCGCTCGAGCTGGCAGGCGAGCCCGATCCCGTCGGGCTCATCGCCGAGCGCTTGAGCGGCCGGTCGCCGTTCATGGCCACCGACCTGTCGGGCGATCCCGGCGATGTTCCGCCCTTCGAGGCCCAGATGCCTGAAGCCGATGCGCGGACGCGCGTGAACACGGCCGCGCCGGTGGAAGAAAAGGCCGAGACCAAGCCGGCCGTGAAAGAAGGGATCGCCCACGCCGAGGCAGAGACCGTCGAAGTGGATTTGAGCATGCTCGACGCCAGTGAGCCCTCGTCTCCGGCGCCGTCCGATCCGCCGCCCGAGGCGGCCCCAGCTCCCGATCTGGAAGGGGTGTTTGAGCGCTTGCGGGGCGAAGCCGCGCGCCGTTCGGCGGTGGAGGCGGCGGAAGAACGTTACAAACACGCGCTGGAGCTGTGGGCGGCGGGCGATCTCGACGGTGCCGTCGCGGCCCTTCAGGAGGCGTCGCACGTGCCGAAGCTGCGATTTCCCGCCGCAGCCCTTCTTGGCCGGATCTTCCGCGATCGGGGAATGGTCGCCGAGGCGGTCGAATGGTTCGAGCGCGCCGCCGAGGCGCCGGCGGCGAGCCCCGACGAGCTGCACGAGTTGCTCTACGATTTCGCCGACGCGCTCGAGACGGAAGGTGAGATCGCTCGAGCGTTGGCCGTGACCCTCGAGCTGCAGGCCGAGGCGGGCGCCTACCGCGACGTCGCGGCGCGCGTCGATCGACTGAGCAAAGTCCAGGCGAGAGGGTAGCATCCTGGTCCGCCGACTGGTCTACGTAGCGCTCTTCTTCGAGATTGGCCTGCTGCTCGTCGTGCTGCCGTGGTCGGCGTTCTGGGAGCAGAACTACTTCGCCGACACCTGGCCGGTCCTTCGCGCGATTGTCACCAACAACTTCGTGCGCGGCGCCGTCAGCGGTCTCGGCGTGGTGAACCTGGTCGCCGGCTTCGCCGATCTCGCCATGGTGCTCACGACGCGTGGGCGGCGCGACGACTCCCTGCGCGAGGGGAGCGGCCGGTTGCCGTGACACTGTGCCTGGTCACGGACCGCCGACGCCTGTGTGCCGACGCCGCGCCATTCGACGTCGCGCGAGGCTGTCTCGTCGAGCAGGCGCGCATGGCCATCGCTGCCGGCATTGACCTGATCCAGGTGCGCGAGCGCGACCTCGACGCCGGTCCCCTGTCGGCGCTCGTCAGCGACATCGTGCAGCTGGCGCGTGGCACGGCCACGCGCGTCGTGGTCAACGAACGACTGGACGTGGCGCTGGCGTGCGGCGCCGACGGCGTGCATCTCCGAAGCGATTCGATGCCGGCCGACGAAGTGCGCCGCATGGCCCCGCCGGGATTCCTCATCGGTCGCTCCGTCCATCGACCCGAGCAAGCCGTCGCCGCCGGACCGCTTGACTACCTCGTTGCCGGCACGGTGTTTCCGACCTCGTCGAAGGCCGCCGCCCCGTCCGGGACTGCCGCCCCTGCGGCCGATCGCCTGCTTGGTCTCGACGGCTTAAGGGAGATGAGTCGCGCGGCCCGCGTGCCGGTGCTGGCGATCGGAGGCATGACGGTCGAACGGGCCGGGGCAGTTCGAGCGGCCGGCGCGGCCGGCCTGGCAGCCATCGGCTTGTTCATCGATCGAGGGGCTGAAGGGCCATGCCGGGTGAAGCCGCTCGGCGCAGTGGTCGAGGCCCTTCGGCGCGCGTTTGACAGCGTTGAGCGAGCTTCCTAACATAGGCGCGGCCCCCAGCCATGGCTACCGAGCGACCCTCCGGCGATTGTGGACGTACGCTGCGCGAGGCGCGAGAGCGCCGCGGCACGACGCTGCGTCAGATTGCCAACATTACGAAGATTTCCATCAGCGCGCTCGAGGCGCTCGAGCGGAACGATCTCTCGCGCCTGCCGGGCGGCATTTTCAGTCGCGCGTTCGTCCGGTCGTACGCGTCCGAAGTCGGTCTGGATCCCGAAGAGGCCGTCCGCGAGTTCATGGCGCAGTTTCCCCAGGATTCGGTGACGGCCGGGCATCCTGCCTCCGCGCAGGTCGAGGACACTGCGGGGGTCGAGAGCGATCGCCAAATGGCGAGGACGTTTCTGGGGCTGATTGCGCTGAGCGTCCCTGTGGCGGCCGTCGTGCTCTACTTTGGGATAGCCGGCCGTGAGGCTGCGGTCAGCCCGCCGCCCGAGCTGCCGGCGAATGTCAGGTCCATACCCGAGTCGCCGACCGCGCCCGCGCGGCCCGCGGAGTCGCCTGCATCCAGAGCCGCTGCGAGCGAGCCGACCGAACGGATCGCCGTAGAGTTGTCGACGACCAGGCCGTGCTGGATCGCCGTGACCGTCGATGGCGAAAGGATCGTCGAGCGCATCCTCCAGCCGGGCGACCGGCAGACCTTTGAAGCGCGGCGTGATGTCGTGTTGACAGCCGGTGACGCCGCGGCGCTCACGATGACGCTCAATGGCGCCGAGGCGAAACCGCTTGGGAGGCCCGGCCAGGTGGTGACGGCCCAGTTCAACCTGACGAACTTCAAGGAGTACCTCGCACGGCGGTGATCGGTCCCACTCCGCTCCTCGATTCGTTCAAGCGGGGCGACGTCGCGCGCGACGTGAAAATGCTCGCGGCGGCGGGCGCCCTCGCGCCGCGCGC
>MELA01000025.1 GCA_001767495.1 Acidobacteria bacterium RIFCSPLOWO2_12_FULL_65_11
GGGGGACGGCCAACGGTGCGAACGTGGTCTGGCCCATCAACCGGGAGGGGAGATAGCCATGGAACAGATGCCCTATCGCCCGGAGATGGACACGGTCATGACTCAACCCACACCAGCCGCGGCGCTGCGCAGCTCGACCACGACCTCGGAGGTCGTGCAGAGTGACTGGCGCCAGCAGTTGCCGACACTGCGGGGCGAGCGCGTAACGCTGCGACAGTTGCGAACCTCCGACGCGGCGTCGCTGTTCGCGATGCTGTCAACCGAGGAGGTGGCGCGGTTCATCTCGCCGCCGCCGACGACCGTCGAAGGCTTCGAGCGCTTCATCGCGTGGACCCTGCGGCAGCGGAGCGGCGGCACCTACGCGTGCTTCGCGGTCACCGTGCAGGGATACGACACCGCAATTGGCATTTTCCAGATTCGCGAGCTGGAGCCGGGGTTTGGTACCGCGGAATGGGGCTTTGCCATCGGATCGGGTTTCTGGGGAACCGGTGTCTTTCAGGAAGGAGCAACACTCATGGTGAATTTCGCATTCGAGACAGTTGGTGTGCATCGCCTCGAGGCGCGCGCGGCGGTGAAGAACGGCCGCGGCAACGGCGCGCTCCGCAAGATGGGCGCCGTCCAGGAAGGGCTGCTGCGGCGGTCGTTCCTGCGCAACGGCGAGTATCTGGATCAGAACCTGTGGACGATCCTCGACGAGGACTGGCTCTTGGCCAAGTACATCTGGGAAGGATCGATCCAGTAATTAACTTCCTACGAACCGCCGGTCGCAAACATCAGCGTCCAGGGTTTGAGCGGCTGTTTGTCAATCCCGAGGATTCCTTCCTGCAGTTCGACCTTCATGGTGCGGAAGCGTTCGAGCGGCTGCGCGAATCGCAGCACGAGCACACGGCGGGCGGCGTCGTACTGCGTCGTGAACTCGGCGGTCTGCGTCGCGGGCTCGCCCTGGTCGATGCGTTGCGACTCGAGATACGACACGCGTAGGTGGTCTTTGACGGTCGCCTGATCGATGTCGCGCGAGAATTGAATCCGGACAGTCGTCGTCAATAACACGTCCGACTCGTCCTCGGTCGGCGCGCTGAAGACCACCTCGGGCGCCGGCCCCGCCGGCACGCGAATGGGATCATCGGCCGGTGTCTCGGCCGTCGGCCTGGCGACGGTCAGGCTTCCCGCATCCGCCTCGATCCAGATGAGTCCTCGCCGCTGTTGCACCTTGCCCGAGACTCTGACCCATCGGTTGGTATCGAGCCGCGCATCGAGTCCGAGCTCGACGTCCCGGCCTGCGTCTCTGGCCTTGGGCTGAATATTGCTGACCCACAGCGCCGCGTCGGCCGATCGCACGACGAAGTCGTAGCGGCTTCGGCCGGGCGCGTCCGGCAGCTCGCCGAGAAGGTTCCGACCGCTGAACTGTCCCGTGACCGTCACCTTCTGATCGCGATACTGCGCCGGATGGAGGACGATTGCGCGAATCGATGGGGTCGGAGGCGGCGCGGCTGAGGTAATCGCGGTCGCCACGATCGCGGTTGTCTCACCGGGCCTGGGCCACGCACCTTCGGGGTCGATGCCAAACGACGCGCGCAGATCGCGACCGGCAAACTGCGGATCGTCCGGCTTCATACGGCCGAGATCCCAGAACTCGCCGCGAATCTCGTCAACGCCGTCGGGTGCGTTTCCTGTTGTGACAATGAAGATCGATCCTGCTTCGTCGGACACGTGGAGCTGTCCGTTCTGCAGAGCGACGGTGCCGAGGATGACCACTTGGTGGAGATGGTAGAAGCCGGGATAGGCCAGGAGCGCCGCGATGTTGGTCGCGCGGCGTGCCGCCGGCTGCGCGGACGCAGTCGCCGCGATGACCACGAGAAGGAAGGCGGCTCGTTTCAGCACATCAAGCGAGGATCGGTTACGGTGAATCTTAGCATGGGCCTTTTGGGTCGCTTTGCTACAATCAGGCTCGTTTGTTGTGAAAACTTCGAACAAAGCCGCCAAGGGCAAGCAGAGCCTCGATCAGGTCTCCGAGCTGACCACCAATCGTCTGTCGCTTTACCTGCGGTGCCTCAACGTGCTCGAAGGCGCCGGCGAGCAGACGGTGTCGTCACGGAGCCTCGCCGAGAAGTTCCATCTGAACGCCGCCCAGATTCGCAAGGACCTGGCGTATTTCGGCGAGTTTGGCGTTCGCGGCGTCGGCTACTACGTCGGGGACCTCAAACGGCATCTCCGGCAAATCCTCGGACTCGATCGGAAACTGCGCGTCGCGATCATTGGCGCAGGCAACCTCGGCCTGGCGCTCGCCGACTATCCCGGATTCCGGCAGGAGGGCTTCGAGATCGCCGTGCTCTTTGACACGCTGCGGGAGAAGGTGGGGCAGACTTCACGTGGCGGCGTGCCGATCCACGACGTCGCAGACCTGACGACGCTTACCCGCTGCGACGGCATCCAAATCGCCGTGATCGCCGTCCCCGAGGCCGCCGCGCAACATGTCCTCAATCTGGTCGTCGCGGCAGGCATCAGGGCGATCCTGAATTTCTCGCCCGGCACGCTCGACGTACCGCCGGGGGTCAAGCTCAAGAGCGTCGATCTGACGGTCTCGCTCGAGAGCCTGTCGTTTTTCCTGGCACAAGGCGAGGGATGAGCAAACGAAGAGTGACGGGTCGGCGACGCTTACGCGGCCGAGAGCTCACGCATGTCGATGAGCGAGGTCGCATCGCGATGGTTGACGTCGGCAGCAAGTCGGTCACCGATCGCGAGGCGATCGCACGTGGGTCGATCGCAATGTCCCGCGAGGCGCTTCGCCTGATCCGATCCGGCCGGGTAAGCAAGGGCGACCCACTCCAGGCCGCGAGGCTCGCAGGGATCATGGCCGCCAAGCAGACCTCGGCGCTCATCCCGCTGTGCCATCCGCTGCCGCTCTCGAAAGTGCAGGTCGAGCTGACGCCGACCGCGCGCGGCTACACCATCGAGGCCCGCGTCCGCACCACGGCGCAGACCGGCGTGGAGATGGAGGCGCTCACCGCCGTGGCCGTCGCCGCGCTCACGATCTACGACATGGTCAAGGCCGTCGATCGATCGATGGTGATTGGAGACATCCGGCTGCTGTTCAAGAGCGGCGGGAGATCGGGCACGTACCGGAGAGCATGAGATTGCAGATTGTGGGTATTGTGGGTTTCAGATTTCAGATTGAGTGGGCTGGTTCGCCATGAATCTGCAGTCTGAAATCTGCATTCTGAAATGTCAGCCTCAGAACACTCTCGCTGAGGGAACCGGCCACCAGCGCACCTGGACCTTGCCAATGATGTACTTCTTCGGCACCATGCCCCAGTGGCGGCTGTCCGAGCTGTTGTTGCGGTGGTCCCCCATCACAAAGTCGTAACCCTCGGGGACGAGCTGCGGTCCCCAGTCGTCGTGGCTGCGGAAGTCGGCCGGCACGTAGTCGTCCTGGAGCGGGATGTCGTTGACATACACACGACCACCGACGATCCGCACCGTGTCGCCTTCCTCCGCAATGACACGTTTGACGAACGACTTCTCCGGATTGAGCGGGTAGTAGAGCATCACGATGTCGCCGCGCCGCGGCTCGCCGATCCGGTAGATCAGCTTGTTGACGATGAGCCGATCCTGATCTTCGAGGGTGGGCGCCATGCTCTGGCCTTCGACCCGGGCGACCTGGAAGCCGAAGGTCACAATCAGGGTCGCGTAGACCGCCGCCGATACCAGCGTCTTGACCCACGCAAACACTTCTTCCTTGACGTGCGCGAGGCGGACGGCGGCGCTCGCCCTCGTTACGCCGGAGCCTTCACCGAAGGCGGGGTCCTTCGGGGCAAGCCACGCCTCCGGGTCCGGCGGGGCGAAGTCTAGAGCTTCAGGTACTCCCGCAGCCGGCGCGTCTGCGCGCGGCTCACGGGGATCTCGCTCGACTTCTGGTCCCTCATCCGAAGGATATAGTTCCGGCTGAACCAAGGTACGATCTCCTTGATCTTATTGATGTTCACCAGGTGCGAGCGATGTACTCGCCAGAAAACGTTCCCATCGAGCCGCGCCTGCAGCTCGTCGAGCGTCCGATAGTTTGACGTTCCGGTGTGCTGGTTCGTCACGACCGTGATGCTGTCGTCGGAGAGCGAGGCGTACACAATCTCGTCGGCCTGCACGAGGAAGAACTTCTCGCCAACCTTGATGGCCAGCCGCTCGCGGCGGTTCTGGCGCTCGGCTACGAGCTCGACGATCTTCTCCAGCTGGGCGGTCATTAATACTCCGGGGACTCCTACCCCTCGGTCTCGTGCTGCGGGCACGTCCATCTCCCGGCCTGGCAATCCGGGGCGCGTTAGGCCCCGGTCCGCCTCGATACGCTTCCGTGCGCGCTCGACCGCCAACTCGAGCCGCGCCTGATCCACCGGCTTGAGGAGATAATCGACGGCGTTGATTTCGAACGCCTCGATCGCATGCCGGTCGTAGGCCGTGACAAAGATGATGTGCGAGGCGGCGCGGCTGTCGAGCATCCGTCGCGCGACCTCGAGCCCCGTCAGTCCCGGCATCTGGACGTCGAGAAAGACGACGTCGGGCTGCAACCGATCGATGGCCGTTAGGGCCTCGATGCCGTTCTCGGCCTGGCCGACGACTTCGACGCCGCTGATTCGTCCGAGCAGATAGCCGAGCTCGTCCCGCGCCGGCCGCTCGTCGTCGATCAACACCGCTGTGAGACCCATATTACGCTGTGACGCGCTCGGATACCGCAAGTTCTGGGATTTCCACGCTGGCCCAGGTCCCCTGGCCGGGGACGCTCCTGAGCTTGAGTTGGCAGCCCTCGCCGTAAATCGTCCGCAGCCGCTCGTTGACGTTGCTCAGCCCGATCCCGCCGCCAAAGGCCCGCTCCAGCCGCTCCTCGCTCATGCCCAGGCCGTCGTCGTGCACCTCGATGAGGGTGTGGCCGTGCCTGAGGTCGGTGCTGATGGTAATGCGCCCGCCGCCCACTTTGCGCGCCAGCCCGTGCTTGATTGAATTCTCGACGAGCGGTTGCAGAATCATGCTGGGCACGATCACGTCGAGCGTATCCGGACTGATGCGCTTGACCACCGTCAGCTGCGGGCCGAAGCGGATGGCCTCGATGTCGAGGTACTCGTCAACCGACTCGATCTCCTCGCGCAGGGTGACGAAGTGATCGGCGCTCCGCATGAGCCGGCGGAGCAGCCCCGACAGCTTCGTGATGAGCATGCGCGCCGTGTCCGGTTGCGTGCGGATGAGCGAGGAGATGGACGTCAGGGTATTAAAAAGAAAGTGAGGATTGATCTGATTGGCCAGCGCCTCGATCCTGGCCGCGAGCAGCAGTTTTTCCTGTTCCTGGAGCCGGTGCTCGATCCGGGCGTTATTCCAGATCTTGATCGGAGTGGCCACGGCAAGCACGGTGGCCAGGAGTACCACTATCAGCATCCACGGTGAGAGCGGCGGCACGCTGGGGTCTGGACTGGCTTGCCAGAGCTCGAAGATCCGCGCGTTCCAGCGCGCGCCCAGGACCAGCCGCAGCACCTCGAGACCGATCGGCGCCATCAGCAGGACGACTTGCCAGTCGACTGTGAGCGCACGGAGCATCTGCCATGCGCGGCGATGGAGACTGGTGAAGATGAACGGCGAGAAGTGCCAGATGGCCTCCTTCGGGCACAGCTCGCGCAGGCCGCCGGCCGCAAAGCCACAGCCGATCGCAAAGGGGAGCGCGATCCATTCGCCGGCGCCAAACGCCGGGAGGCCGACCAGGACGCCGACGGTGACCCCGGCGTAGGGACCGTCGATCAGTCCGGCGAGAAACGCACCCTCGAGCGTGAGGTCGGCGGCCTTGTACCCGAGCAGCAAACGGGCGGCGACGCCGGCTGAGAGGAGGATGCCAAGGCTCAGCGCGAACGTCAGGCGTTCGCGCGACGGCCGGTGTTCGGAAATCAGGAAGTGCCGGAACCGCCGGAACCGGACGAGGATGGTCGCCGAGGCGGCCATCAGGGCGAGCTTGAAGACCAGCGTGGTCAGCAGCACCTGATCGGCGGAGAGAAACGTCGGCCCGGCTCCAGGCATGATTTACATTGATCTTATCGGCCAGGTAAACTGAGAGCAATGGCCGTCCCACGTGATGCAGATAGGAGCCTTAGGCGACATTCACGGCGCTTTTGATGCGGTTCTGACCATCATGCAACGGCACCCGGAGGTGTCGCTCTGGGTGTCGGTGGGCGACGTGGCGAGCAACGACGGCGACTACTTCGAGCCCGTCGCGCCGCTCCACTGGATCAAGGGCAACAACGAAGATTTCGACGTGATCGCCGCGGCGCGGGCCGGAGGGCCGTTGGCGGGCACGATGCACTATCTGGCCAACGGTGGTCCGCATCACGTGGGTCCGTGGCGGGTGGCGGCGCTCGGGGGTACGTTCGCGCCCGGCTGGTACAACACGCCGGCGTCCCGCCTGCCACGGTCCACGGGCCGCAAGACCACCGCCACGTCACTCAAGCTGGGGAAGAACCGTGACGACAAGCGCCGGCATTTCGTGCGCGAGGAAGTCGTGGCCTGCAAGGCCCTGACGAACATCGATCTGTTCCTCACGCACGAGGCGCCGCGACCCTTCTATCCGGCCGGCCGCCGCATCGACGCCGGCAAGACCGTGCTCAACGACGTGATGGCCTCGATGCGTCCACGCCTGCATCTGTTCGGTCACCATCATGAGTTCACCGATTCGGTGCGGCAGGGCGTGCGCTCTATCGGGCTCGATGTCGTGACCACTTCGTATCTGCTCGTCGACGCCGGCACTTTCAAGTGCGAGCGCATCGATACGTGATGCAGCCCTTCATTGACGCTCTCGCGTCCCGTGTGCTCGTCTGCGATGGCGCGATGGGCACGATGCTCTACACCAGGGGCGTCTTCATCAACAAGAGCTTCGACGCGCTGAACCTCACCGATCCCGATCTCGTGGCGAGAGTGCACCAGGAGTACGTGAGCGCGGGCGCCGATCTTGTCGAGACGAACACGTTTGGTGCCAACCGGATCAAGCTGGGATCGTTCGGGATTGCGGAGAGCCTGGCCGCCATCAACGCGGCTGGCGTGGCCATTACCAGGCGAGTGGCCGCCGATCGCGCGTACGTCGCCGGCGCGCTGGGGCCGCTCGGTCTTCGCATCGAGCCGTGGGGGAAGATCAGCGTGGATGAGGCGCGCGGCTATTTCCGCGAGCAGGCACAGGCGCTCGCAGCCGCCGGGGTCGATCTGTTCGTCCTCGAGACGTTCCGCGACCTCAACGAGATGGGCGCGGCGATCGACGCCGTTCGAAGCGTCTCCGATCTGCCGATTGTCGCGCAGATGACGACCGAGGAGGATGGCAGCACGCTCGACGGCACGCCGCCCGA
Source organism: Acidobacteria bacterium RIFCSPLOWO2_12_FULL_65_11 (assembly GCA_001767495.1). Lineage (GTDB taxonomy): Bacteria > Acidobacteriota > Vicinamibacteria > Vicinamibacterales > CAVVIG01 > 2-12-FULL-65-11. The sequence goes on from MELA01000025.1 coordinate 7,359, forward strand.
GCGCTTCGCGCCCGAGATCGAGCGGCGCGGCGCAACCGTCATTGGCCTCAACTGCGCGGTGGGACCGGCGCCGATGCTCGAGACTATCGAGCGGATGGCGGCAGTGACGACGATGACCCTGTCCGCGCAGCCCAACGCCGGCATGCCGCGCGACGTCGAGGGACGCAACATTTATCTCTGTTCGCCCGAGTACATGGCGTCCTACGCCCGTCGCTTTGTCCGGCACAACGTGCGGATCGTTGGCGGCTGCTGCGGCACGACGCCGGAACACATCCGTCAGATCAAGGCGGCGGTCGGCGCCCTCGCGCCCGGCGGCAAGAGACCTGCCCGGAGCGCCGTCGCCGGTTCGACGCGGCTCACCGTCGGCCCTGACCCTTCGGCGAGCTCAGGGTTGCCCCGAGCCACGACGTCGAGCGATGAGCCTGCCGAACGGGTCGAAGGGGTGCCGCGGGAGAAGAAATCCCGACTGGCGCGGCAGATGGCGCTCGGGCGGTTCGTCACGGCCGTCGAACTGCGGCCGCCGCGCGGTGTCGACGCCGGTCCGGCCATCGAGCGCGCTCGCGCGCTGAAGATTCGAGGCATCGACCTCGTCAGCATCCCCGACGGCCGCGCGGGCGCCCGGCTGAGCGCCCTCTCGCTCGCCGTCCTCGTCGAGCAGCAGGCAGGCATCGAGACGCTGCTGCACTACTCGTGTCGGGATCGCAACCTGCTCGGCATCGAATCCGATCTGCTCGGCGCCCATGCCATGGGTCTGCGCAATCTGCTGCTCCTCACCGGCGACCCCGGGCGGATCGGCGGGTACCCGGATGCCACCGCCGTGTTCGACGTGGATTCAATCGGCTTGACCAACGTGGTTGCGCGCCTCAACCGCGGGCGCGATATTGGCGGACAGGCGATCGGATCGCCCACCGGATTTCATTTCGGCGTGCTCGTGAATCCGGCCATGCCGATTCTGGACGAAGAGCTGCGGCGCTTCGAGTACAAGGTGCAGGCCGGCGCGGAATTCGTCGTGACGCGTCCGGTGTTCAATCTCAGGAATTTCGAGCAGCTCCTGAAGCGGATCGAAACCTCACGCCTGCCGATCGTCGCCAACGTGTCCGTCCTGGAAAGTGCCAGCCACGCCGAGTTTCTGGCCAACGAAGTTCCGGGCTTGGACGTACCCGGGACGATCGTCGACCGGATGCGCGCGGCCGAAACGCCCGAGCGCGCGAGGGCCGAAGGGCTTGCGATCGCTCACGAGCTCATCCTGGGGTTGAAACCCATGGTGGCTGGCCTGCAGCTGGGGATGCCGGCCCGCAGTGACGACGTTGCCCTCGTGCTGCTGGACGATTTGCGCTGACAGGTGTTGACGAGGCCTGTGGTATAGTCGCCCGACTGGGTCCTGAGCGAGGACCAGAGCGATGATGGCACCGCCTCTGCCGCTGACCGACTGGCCGGAGTATTTCCCGTTTCTTGGCCGATTCCTTCGAAGCCCGCGCACCGTCGGAGCCCTGGCCCCGAGTTCGAAGTGGCTCGCACGGGCGATGGTCGTGCACGTCGGCCAGCCGTCGACCCCCGCGAACCCTGTAAGGCCCGTGAGGATTGTCGAGCTCGGTGCCGGCACGGGCGCCTTCACGCGGGAAATCGTCGAGCGCCTTGGATCTGGCGACCGGTTTCTGGTCGTGGACGTCGAGCCGGGCTTCATCGAATGCCTGCGTCGGCGCTGGCCGCACGTCGAGTGCGTCTGCGCATCGGCGGCGACGCTGCCGGCTCTCCTCGGCGAGCGCCAGATCGGGCCGGTCGATCACATCGTGTCCGGTCTGCCGTTTGCGAGTCTGCCGGCCGAGACGACACGGCAGATTCTTGATGCGGTCGGGAAGACCCTGCGACGGGACGGGACGTTCACGACGTTTCAATATGTGCACTCGTACGGGTTGCCACGCGCGGTCGCCTTTCGCCGCGAGATGAACGCGCTGATGGGATCGACGCCTTCTCTGCAGTTCGTTGCGCGCAACCTTCCACCTGCGTTTGCGTTGAGCTGGACGAACCGTCGGGCCGATCCGGCCCGGCCCGACTAGTCCCATGGCCCTGCTCTCGCTGTTTGACCACGAGAAGTCTCGTCGCGAAGAGGAGATTCTCGCCTCCGGCAACGGCACGGCGCAGCTGTCTGTCGCCGTCGTCGAGAATGACTTCGTCGGCCGCGTGTACGAGAAGCTCGCCATCGTCTACGACCTGGCGTTCGGGCCGACGCTGCAGCCAGGCCGGCGGCGGGCGATCGCGCAGATGTCCATGGGCCCGGACGTTCGCGTGCTCGAGGTTGGCGTCGGGACCGGCATGAACATCGACCTGTACCCGCCGGATTGCTCGGTTGTTGGCATCGATCTGTCGGGCCCCATGCTCGAAAAAGCGCACGGGCGCATGATACGCCGAGGCCTCCGAAACGTCCGGCTGCTCGAGATGGACGCGGCCCATCTCAAGTTCGCCGACAAGACGTTCGACATCGTCTACGCGCCGTACGTGATGAGCGTGGTGCCCGATCCGGTGGCGGTCGTTCGCGAGATGCACCGTGTGTGCAAGAACGGCGGGCGCATTGTCATGCTCAATCACTTTCGGAGCGCGAACCCGGTTCTCGCGTGGCTCGAACGCGCGCTCTCGCCGTTCACCGTTCACATCGGCTTCAAGGCGGATCTCGATCTGCCGGCCTTTCTGGCTCAGGCCGGGATGGCACCAGTGTCGATCGAGAAGGTCAACACACCCCGCATCTGGTCGCTCGTCACCTGCGTGAAGGAGTAGCGGTCGCCCTGCGACGCACGTCGAGGGCGAGCGCCAGGTTGTTTCTGGCCGACTGGAGATCGGGATTCAGTCGGACCGCCTCGGCGAAGTGCTCGATGGCTTCGTCCAGCCGGTCTTGTGAGGCGAGCGCGATGCCGAGCTGGTTGTGGGCGTCGGCGTCGGTTGGCAGCGAGGAGAGAAGCTTCCGACTTTCCTGCTCCAAATCAACAACCCTCCGTTGGTTGAAGAGTGGACGAAGCAGCTCCCGGCGGGCGGTGACGTTCGACGGATCGATGCGCAGGGCGTGTTCGAGCGTGGAGATGGCCTCTTGATCGTGTCCGCTCGAGACGAGCGCCGTCCCTAGATCGATCAGCACGGCGAGATCGTCGGGCCTCAGCCGGAGATATTCGCGGTACTCCTGCGCTGCGCCGTCGAAGTCCTTGCGCGAGGCGAGCACGTTGCCCAGGTTCACGCGTCCCCGCGCGTACTCCGGAGCGGCCGCAACAATCTTACGAAGCTCATCGAGTGCCCTGTCGTGGTCACCCAGGCCCTGAAGCGCGTTGGCGAGCTCCTCGCGCGCCGAGAGCATCTGCGGGTGCTTGGGTCGTAGCCGCATGAAGGCTTCGATCTCATCCACGCCACCGCGTACGTCCCCACGCTGAATGAGCGCAGAGCCAAGGGGGAACCGGGCATCGGGCCAGTCTGGCGCCCCAATCTGCAGATGCCTGATTGACTCGTCAATCTGACCCGCATCGCGGTAGTAGACGGCGATATTGTTATGGGCTCTTGCATGCGGTCGCCGGTCGAGCACGGTTTGCCACAGGCCGAGGCCGGTTCGATACTCCACGTTTCGGGCGACCGTTGCTGCACCCAGGCCGATCAGGGAAAGGACGACGATCGCCGAGACAGCAGCTCGGGCGGCGACCGACGGCACTTCGACGCTATTCGGACCATGGGAACGCGCAATCAGGTGTCGACATAGCAGCCGACCGAGAAGCACCACCATCACGACCACAGCTATGAGCGGTAGATACATGCGGCGCTCGGCGGCCACCTCTGTCGGGATGGCGATGACGCTCGAGGCGGGCGCGAGCGTGATGAAGAACCACGCGCCCCAGAAGCCGAACGTCGGGACGCGGATGAGCGCGACTACCGTCAGCGCAGCGAGCGCGAGCACGAGCAGTGCGCTCGGCCAGACGTCCAGGACGGTCAGGGGCAGGGGAATTCCGTAATCGAAGATGAGTGCTCGTGGCCAGAAGGAGAGGCGGAGGTACTGAGCGACCGCGGGAGCCTGGTTAAGGAGATAGGTCCAGCGTGTCACGTAGAGATCGAAGCCGTCGGCGCTGAAGAATGGTGTCTGAAAGGCAAACGCGACAAAGAGCAGCCAACCGGCCGCCAGGCCGAGGTACAGGTGGAGGCGAGCCCGAAACGCGGCCGAAAACGATGGATACGCGAAGATGCGATCGCAGAGCACGACGACAATCGGTGCGGTGACCATCGTTTCTTTGGCGCAGATACCGCCGATGTTCGAGACAATCGCGATGATTGCCCAGCGGCTCGACGGTTTGCCGTCCCACGTCCGAATCGCTGCGTACAGCGTCAACAGGTAGAAGAGTCCCATCAGCGACTCGGTCCGCTGTGTGAGGTAATCGACGGCATCGGTATTGAGCGGGTGGACGACCCACACCAGCGCGCAGACCAGGGCCACCAGATCCGGACTCGCGTGTGCGTCCGCGGCCAGCATGCGACCCAGGATTCTGCGAACGACGCCAAACAGCGCGAGCGCGGCCAGGACGTGAATGGTGACGTTCACCAGGTGATATCCCTGAACCCGCAGGCCACCCACGGCAAAATTCGCCGCGAACGTCAGGTTGGCGAGCGGTCTGCCGGCCACCGGCGTCTTTCGCGGCGGTTGGAGGGCTGATGTTGGTGGCCAGAGTTGGCGGATGCTCGTGTTGTCGACGATAGTCGGGAGATCGTCGAAGACGAACGGCCCGCTGAGACTGTTCGCGTACACGCCGAATCCCGCCACAACAATGGCGAGCACGGCAAGACGCTCGTGAAATCGTTGCGCCGATCGCGACGGCGCTCCAGTCGATGGTGTGGGACGTCGACGTGTGGTCATCAGTGACCCAACTTCAAGATCTCTGTGGCTGCGACCTCCGCCCCGTCGGTCCGCGGCTGCTCGGGCGGCGCCGGCTGGTGCAGCAAGGCGTCGATGGCGTCGGACCATCGACCGCCGAGCAGATCGTCCTGTGAAATGTGACGGCACCGAAGGACCCGTGGCATCTGGTCGACGAACACATCGTATTCGACGAAGTGTCCGCGCGATGTGTACAGGAGCGGGGTGTCGTGCGCGACGCACTCCGACACGATGCCATAACCCGGCTTGCTGACCACGACGTCGGCCGCTGTGACGATGTCCTGATGGGTCAGCCCATCCGGCGGATGCTGGTTGACGGTGACGATCGTGAACGGCGCGCGCCGCGACCTGTCGTCGAACGGCAGCGGAACAGGATAGCCGCCAAAGGTCGCGAGGACCAGTCGTGCATCGTCAGCCACGCCGAGCACGCGTCTGGTCTCGCGACGGTCGCGGGTCGCACGCCGCGCGATGAACGGGATATCTCGAATGAGGCCGGCCATGGGCTCGAACCCGCCATGAAGCGGCAGGCGCAGCGCTAGCGTGGCGGCGGCGTACGCCCGGCGGATGATCGAGATCGCGTCGGGTGCGATCCGCTCGAAGGCAGGGTAGGCGTCGTAGATCCAGTCCCAGGTGAAGTTCGCGATGGCGACCGACGCCAGGCCGGCGCGGCGGGCCGCCGCGAAGGCAATTGGCGGGACGTCGCCGAGCACGATATCGGCGGCGACCTGGCGGAGAAGCGTCGCCTCGTGTTCCACCCGCCGATCGAAGTTGCGATAGAAGCTCTCTGCGCGTCTCGCCGTGCCCTCCTCGTCCGGCCTCAGGCCGTCGATCTGCACCACGCCAACATCAGGCTCGAATGGCTGCACCTCAATCGGGATTGCAGCACGTTCGAACAGCCACTGAGGAGCGTCGGTACGAACGATGAAGCGCACGTCGTCACGCCTCGCGCCGATGGCCCTGATGAGCTCGATCGAGCGTGTCGCGTGGCCGAAGCCGTGACCGGAAATGTAGTAGACGATCAGCATGTTCACGGTCCGACCAAGGCCGGACACTACGTACGGGGATTATGTAGTACGGGGCGTATGTAGTACGGGAAGTATGTAGTGTCCGGCTTTAGTACGGGAAGTATGTAGTGTCCGGCTTTAGCCGGACGAGTCAATAAATGTACGGCACGAGGCGCCAGCGCACTTGCCGCGCGTACCGAATGTAGTGCTCGCCGAACGCATTGACGAGCGAGCGCTCCTCCAGGGGAACGGCCACCAGCACGTACGTCGATGAGATCGCCGCAAAGATCAGACGGTCGGCCGTCATGTGTGCGGCCCCAACCACCGCCAAGACCCACCCGAGGTACAGCGGATGGCGCACCCACCGGTACGGACCATCAACGTGCAACGCTCTTCCCGGGATCTGCGGCGTGATGCCCGCCAGTTCCAGCGCATCGATCCGTGCAACCGAGCGAGCGATGAGCCAGAGGCCTGCGAGCTGCACGCCCGCGTGCGCCACGGCGCGCCAGCCGGTGACGTGATAGACCTCGCTCCCAACGGGCTGCCAAAGGGCCAGGACGATGAGCAGGAGCACACTCGCCGTCCAGACGTACACCGATCGGAGCAGTCGATCGGGAATGACTCGCGCCACATGCGCCTTCATCCATGGACGCGCGAACAGACTGTGATGGAGCGCAAAGACGGCGAACAAGGCGACATTGCCGGCCCCGGCTAGCATGCCGCCGCCGACCCTATCGGGCATTCCCCACGTGACGAGATACGAATACGCGCAGACCAGGAGAGATACGGCGAACAACCCGCCGCCCGTCCACACGAAGAGACGCTCGAACGTGGTGATGACCAGATAGTATAGGGCCCTTATGCCTCACTCCGGTTCGCCTCGGGTCGTGATCACGGGCATCGGTGTCGTGTCGCCGTTCGGCGTCGGTCGCGAGCGCTTCTGGGAGCATGTGAGCCGCGGCTGCAGCGGCACGCGCGCCATCACGGAGTTCGACGCCTCGGCCTTCGGCTGTCGCGTGGCGGCGCCGGTGGCCGACGTCACGGCCGACGCGGTGCCGCCGCTCGACGGCGACGATCTCTGGGATCCCGGCTACCGCGCCGATCCCAAGCGGTACTCGCGCGCTGCGCTGGTGGGGGTCATCGCGGCCCGCGAAGCGTGGGCCGACGCGGGCCTGCGGGTCGGCGCGCGGGAGGGCGGCGTGGTCATCGGCAGCGGCGGTGGCGGCATCGACGTGGGCGAGCGCCAATATCACGACTTCTTCGTCGACCGCGGCAAGAAGGTGACGCCCTACGCCATCCCCGTGTCCATTGTCGGCATGGTCTCGAGTGAGATTTCGATTTCGCTGCGGCTGCACGGTGTCAGCCACGTCCTCTCGTGCGGGTGCACGAGCTCGACCGACGCCATCGGCTATGCGGCTGCGCTCGTTCGATCGGGAGAGGCCGAGGTGTTGATCTCCGGCGGCGCGGACGCGTGCGTCACGCCGGGCATGATCTTCGGCTTCTCAAAGATGAAGGTCGTCTCGATGGCGTTCAACGATCGGCCGGCCGAGGCCTCGCGCCCCTTCGACGGCGGGCGCGACGGGTTTGTGCTCGGCGAGGGCGCCTGGATGATGGTGCTCGAGCGCGAGGACCGGGCGCGGGCGCGCGGCGCACGAATCTACGCCTCGATTGACGGCTACGGGTCGACGTGTGATGCCTACCATCGCGTGCAGATGGCGCCCGATGGCGGGGAGATCGTCCGCGCCATCACCATCGCGATCGAACGATCAGCTAGGGATCGCGAGGACATTGGCTACGTCAGCTATCACGGGACGTCGACCGTGACAAACGATCGTATCGAATCGCAGTGCGTGCGGCAGGTGTTCGGCCCGTACGCGGATCGCCTGCCCGGCTCGTCGGTCAAATCGATGATCGGTCACCCGCAAGGCGCCAGCGGCGCGGCGGGCGTCGTCACGGCGGCGCTGGCGATCGACCGGGGGTTCCTGCCACCGACGATCAACCTGTGCCGTCCCGATCCCGCGTGCGATCTCGATTTCATCCCCAATCAAGGCCGGGCCGCCCAGGTTGACGCCGCGCTCTGCAACTGCCTCGGCTTCGGCTCCAAGAACAGTGCGCTCGTCATCGGACGCGTGGCCTGACCGTGGCTGGTGGCCGGTGACTGGTTATGGCCGCTAGGTTGGGCGAGTGGCGGCCTTGAGCCGTTGCGAAGCGCGAATGCGCTGAGCAACAGCGCCGGGGGTGGGGCCCCGGCGCAGTGGGGAATGTGGGGCCCCACGAGCATTGATAGATGACGATGTGATCGTGGTCGGTGCGGGGCCGGCGGGCGCCGTCGCCGCGACTCTGCTGGCTCGCGCGGGTGCGCGCGTGCGGCTCATCGACCGCGCCCGGTTCCCTCGCGACAAGCTGTGTGGCGACACGATGAACCCGGGCACCCTGGCGGCCCTGAGGCGGCTGGGCATGGCCGGGCCGATCGAGGCGCGCGGCTTGAGGGTGGACGGCATGGTGGTGACGGGCGAGCGGGGAGTCCGCGTCGTGTGCCGATATCCACGCGACCTCTACGGCCGCGCCCTGGTGCGACGGGAGCTTGATGCTGCGCTCGTCGAGCAGGCCCTTGCCGCGGGCGCGCGGTTTGAGCCGCAGACGACGGTCCGACGAGCGATCGTCGGCCAGGGCCGGTCGCCTCGGGTTGCGGGTGTGGTGGTGGGCGTCTACGGGTCTGAGCGCGAGATGCGTTCGCGTGTCGTGATTGCCGCCGACGGCCGACATTCGACGCTCACATTCGGACTGGGGCTCGCACGGCATCCCGCGCGTCCGCGGCGTTGGGCTGTCGGCGCGTACTTCGATAATGTCTCCGGGCTGACCGCATTCGGCGAGATGCACGTGCGGCGCGGGCGGTACATCGGCGTGGCGCTCGTGCCAGGCGGCCTTGCCAACGTCTGCCTCGTGAAGCCTTGGGACTTGGCGGCGGGCGACATCCCACTCCGCGACGCCCAGGCGGCACTGCGGCGCGAGCTCACGCGCGACGACGCCCTGGCAGAGCGGTTCGCCCGCGCACGACTCACCGTGCCGCCCGTCGTGCTCGGGCCTCTGGCAGTGGAGGTCGACCAGACGGCACCTGATGGGCTGCTGCTCGCCGGCGACGCAGCCGGGTTCATCGATCCGATGACGGGCGATGGTCTGCGCTTTGCGGTGTGCGGCGCCGAACTGGCCGCTCGATCCGCTCTGCAGGCGCTCGATCAGGGATGGGACGGCGTTCATCAGCGCCTCGCTGCGCTTCGTCGCCGTGAATTCGCCGCGAAGTGGCGCTTCAATCGGACGCTCCGCTCGCTCGTAGCCTCGCCGCCGGCGGTCCTGGCAGCAGGGGCCGTGGCGTCAGTCGCTCCGAGCGTCCTTCGCCGCATGGTCGGCTTCGCCGGCGACTGTGGCTTCACCGACTGACTCGAGGAACACAGAGCACGCCGAGGACCTAAGAGATCATGAACCACAGCGTCACCGAGACACGGAGGTTCACGTGCACGCTGACAATCCGGAGCGCCTCTGTGGCTCAATGACTCTGTGGTTTATCTAAACTTCTCGATCGTCTCGCTCGTTGTGTTCGGTTCGATGTTGATGGAAGCGAGTCGATCCGCACGCAACGAACACTCGCAGCGCCTACGAGGCGGCGTCGAGCCCGCCGGCGACGTGTACCGGATCATGCGAATCGCCTATCCGGGGGCCTTCGTCGCGATGATCGGCGAGGGATGGCTGCGCGGAGTGTCGTGGCCCGCCACCGTTGTCGCCGGCGCCCTCGTGTTCGCACTCGCCAAACTGCTGAAGTGGTGGGCGATCGTCTCGCTCGGTTCGCGCTGGACCTTTCGGGTCATCGTCGTGCCGGGCGACACGCGCGTGGTGTCCGGACCGTACCGGTGCCTGCGTCACCCGAACTACGTGGGTGTCATCGGCGAGCTTGTCGGCGTCGCTGCGATGACGGGCGCGACCCTCGCCGGGGTGCTCGCCGTGCTGGTGTGTGGTGCACTGCTCGTGAGGCGAATCGCAGTCGAGGAGCGCGCCCTGCAGACGATGGCTGCGGGGACCGCGCCTGATTGACATTTGTCACAGCTTCACGGGCGATCTCATCGGAAATAACGAAAACGGCCGGGCTATAATACGCGCTTGATGATCCGCGCCACCCGCAATACGAGTCGCTTGTCGGCCTTCGTGATCGCCGGTGTGCTCCTGGGCATTCCGATCGTCTCAGCGACCGCCCAGGTGCGACGCCCGGGTTCGCCGCTCCAGGCCGCGACCCGTGCCTTCATCGAAGGACGATTCGACCAGATCGAGTCGCTCACCAGCGCGATCGACCCTGCCGATCCGAATGTCGTCGCCCTCAAGGCACGCGCCGCCATCGCCCGTGGCCGCTATCAGGAGGCGGAGGCGATGCTCCGGCCGGTGGCCGATCGCGCGCCGTCGAGCGAGGCGGCGCTCGCGCTGGGTCTGCTGCGCGACATGCTCGGCCGCGAGGACGCACAGGCTGTGCTGCTGCGAGTGGCCGCGCTCGGGAACAGGACCAACGATCCGATCGAGCTCGCTCGTGCGGCGCGTGCGCTGCGCGCGCTCGGCCGCTCCCGGGATGCGAATACGCTCTACCAGGCTGCGGCGTCTGGCGCGCGAGACGATGTGGCGATTCACACGGCGTGGGGCGAGCTGTTCCTGGAGACCTACAACATCACCGAGGCGTTCAAGTCCTTCCAGATGGTGCTCGAGGCCGACGCGCGGTGGGTGCCGGCGCTCGTCGGCGCCGCGTGGGCGCTGGTCGACGATAATCCGCCCCAGGCGGTCGCTCTGGCCCAACAGGCGCTCACCATCAACCCCTCGTCGGTCGACGCTTACGTATTTCTCGCCCGACAGGCGGTCGACGCCGATCAGCGAGACGAGGCGCGGCAGTTGCTCCAGAAGGCGCTCGCCGTCAATCCATCGAGCCTCGATGCTCGGGCGATCGTCGCGGGGATGGCCTACGTCGAGGACAAGCCGGCCGAGTTTGACGCCGAAGTCGCCAGGACGCTGGCGATTGCGCCGACGCGCGGCGACGTCTATCGCGTGGCGGGCGAGATGACGGCTCATAGTTACCGGTTCGACGAAGCCGTCGAGCTGACACGGCGAGGACTGGCGATCGAGCCAGGGAACGCGCGGGCGCTTGCGGCGCTGGGCACGCACCTGCTGCGTACTGGGGACGAACCAGGCGCACGGGCGGCGCTCGAGGCCTCCTTCAAGGTCGACCCGTACGACGTGGTCACCTTCAATCTGCTCGCCATGCTCGACACGCTCGACAAGTTCGAGACGGTGACCGACGGGAATCTGATCTTTCGCATGCCCAAGGACGATGCGCCGCTACTGCGCGAATACGCTGTGCCGCTCGCGCATCAGGCGCTCGACACGCTGGGCAAGCGCTACGAGTTCACGGCGCGTGGCCCCATCCTCGTCGAAATCTTCTCCAAGCACGACCACTTCGCGGTCAGAAACGTCGGGCTGCCGGGCATGATTGGCGCCCTCGGGGCGTGTTTCGGCCGGGTGGTGACGCTCGACTCACCCAAGGCGCAGCCCCCGGGCACGTTCCAGTGGGAAGCGACGCTCTGGCACGAGCTGGCGCACGTCATCACCCTCCAGATGTCGAATCAGCGGTTGCCGCGCTGGTTGAGCGAGGGCATTTCGGTGTTCGAGGAGGGCCGTGCCAGGCCGGAATGGGCGCGGCAGCAGGATATCGAGTTCGCGACGCTTCTCGAGCGTGGCGAGACGCTGAAGCTCGGCGACCTCAACGCGGCGTTCACCGATCCCCGGAAGATTTCAATCGCCTACTTTCAGGCCGCGCTGCTCGTCGAGCATCTGGCCGCGGTGTATGGCGACGCCGGGTTGCGGAAGCTTGTCAGCTCCTTCACGCAGGGGATCAGCACCGCCACGGCGCTCAAGGTCGCGCTCGACACGAGCTTCGACGAGCTGCAGCCGGGTTTCGATCAGCTGGTGGATCGGAGGTTTGCCAGCCTGAGGCGCGCGATGGCCACGCGCCCAGAAGATGCCACCGTCATGCAGCTGCCGCTTCCTGCCCTCAGGCTCTACGCGGCCGATCGGGCCGGCAGCTACATCGTGCAGATGGCGCTCGGCCGCGCGCTGCGCCGGGAGCAGCAGCTCGACGAGGCCATGGCGGTCTTTGAGAAGGCGGCCGCGCTCGTGCCCATCGCCCAGGGCGCCGACAGTCCCCACGCACAGATGGCGGCGATTGCCGTGGAGAAGAACGATCGGGCCCGCGCCATCTCGGAGTTGACGGCGCTCGTGGCGGTCGATTTCGATAACGTCAACGCGGCGCGTCAGCTGGCGTCGCTCCTGCGCCAGGGCGGAGTCACCGATCCGGCCCGGCTGCAGCCTGTGTATCAGCGGATCGCGGCCGTCGACCCCTTCGACGCTGACGCGCACAGCATGCTCGGCCGCCTGGCGATGCAGCGCAACGAGCCGGAGGTGGCGTCGCGCGAGTTCCGCGCGGTCGTCGCGCTTGGCCCGGTCGATCGCGCCGTCGCGCTCACGGATCTGGCGGAGAGCTATGTCAGGGGCGGGAAGACCGCTGAAGCCAAGAAACAGACGCTGGCCGCGCTCGAGATTGCGCCGAGCTACGAGCGCGCGCAAATATTGTTGCTCCAGCTGGTCAAGTAGGCCTCGAGGTCACCAACGGCCCTCACGTCCAGTACTCGTCTCGGCACTGGCGCTTTCTGAACGCAAACACTCCGACGACTCCCATCGCAAATCCCGCGACGGGCCCCATCAACGCCATGCCGCCGCCCTCCGCGCTGGTCGTGACGGCGATGGCTCCGGTGCTGACGAACTGCACCACGAGCCAGACGACCGGAAGGACAATGGCGGGTATCTCCACGATGTCCCAGAAGACGATGAGCGGGAGGAGCGTCAGCACGCGCGAGCGCGGATAGAGCACGAAGTAGGCGCCCATGACGCCCGCAATCGCGCCGCTCGCGCCGATCATCGGCAGCAGGGAAGTCGGATCGATGGCCGTCTGCCCGAGGGCCGCCACGATGCCGCACAGCAAGTAGAGGGCGACGAAGCGGCGGTGGCCGAGCCGACCCTCGACGGTGTCGCCGAAAATCCAGAGGCACCACATGTTGGCAACTACGTGGAACCAGCTCCCGTGCAGGAACATCGAGCTGACGAGCGCCGGCGCGCTGAAGCTGGCCGGCACGACGCCGTAGACCTGGAGCAATGTCCTCAACGCGTCGCGTGACAGGCTCAATTCGAACAGCCACCCCAAGACATTGAGCCCGATGATGACGAAGGTGAGGTAAGGAGTGGTCCGGGACGGAATGACGTCCCCAAGGGGAATCAATTCAAGAGGCGACGCTCGTCGTGTGGGTGGCGACACCCGTAGCGCGCAGTCGCTCGACGATCCGTCGCAGGTCGCCGTCGCCGATGGCTTTGCGGTGTTCTGCAAGCGCGATGACGGCGTTGTACACGTGCGCGAGCTCGTCGGCCGATAGCTGGAGGCCGAGCGCCTCGCAACGGTTCTGCACGGCATGGCGGCCCGAGTGGCGGCCGAGCACGAGCCGCGCCACGGGCTGACCGACGTCTTCAGGCCGCATGATCTCGTAGGTGCGCGGATCCTTGATGACCCCGTCCTGGTGAATGCCTGCCTCGTGCGCGAAGGCGTTTCGGCCGACGATGGCTTTGTTGGCCTGGACCGGCTCGCTCGTGAGCTGCGCGAGCAGCTGGCTGGTCTCGTACAGCGCGGGGCTGTGTACGCCGGTGTCAAAGGGCAGCGAGTCGTGGCGGACCCGGAACGCCATGACGAGCTCCTCGAGCGAGGCGTTGCCGGCGCGCTCGCCGATGCCGTTGATCGTGCACTCCACCTGACGCACGCCGGCCTGAACGGCCGCGATGCTGTTGGCCACGGCGAGGCCGAGGTCGTCGTGGCAGTGCGCGCTGAAGACGGCGCGGTCTGCGTTCGGCACGCGCGCGATGAGGTCAGCGAAAAAGCGGTACGTGTCGTCCACCGTGCCGTACCCGACCGTGTCCGGCAGATTGACAGTCGTGGCGCCGGCGTCAATCACGGCCTCGATCACGAGACACAAGAAGTCGGGGTCGCTCCGCGTGGCATCTTCCGCCGAAAACTCCACATCGTCGGTAAACTGCCGCGCGAGGCGCACGGCCGCCACCGCTGACTCAAGACACACCTCCCGCGTGATGCGAAGCTTGGCCCGCAGGTGCAAGTCGGAGGTCGCCAGGAACGTGTGAATGCGCGACCGCTCGGCGGGCTTCAGCGCGCGGGCCGCTTCTTCGATGTCCTGGGACCGCGTCCGGCACAGAGCGGCGATGACGGGCCGGCGCACGGCGAGCGCAATCTGCCGGACAGCCTCCGAGTCGGCCGGTGAGGCAATCGGGAAGCCCGCCTCGATGATGTCCACGCCCAATGCGTCGAGCGCGCGGGCCATGGCCACCTTGCCGGGCACATCCAGCGTATAGCCAGGGGCCTGCTCGCCGTCGCGGAGCGTCGTGTCGAAGATGACGACGCGGGCCGGATTGCCCATACGGGACTGTTGTAGCGTTCGGCCGGCCTAGAAGTCAAGATGATAGTAATTACCAAACAATAAGATTAGTTTATAATCTGCGATCGTGGATCTCTCGGCCCTCAAGATCTTTCTGGCCGTGGCGCACGAGCGCAGCTTTTCGCGCGCGGCGGCCAAAGTGCACCGGACGCAGCCGGCCGTGAGCCAGGCCGTGCGGCGTCTCGAGGCCGATCTGGGCGAGCAGCTCTTCGATCGGTCGTCGAAGACCGGCACGCTGACCGAAGCCGGCCAGATGCTGCAGAACTACGGGCAGCGGCTCGTGCGGCTGGCTGAAGAGACCGAATCGGCCGTCCGCGATCTTCGCGACCTGCGGCGTGGCCGCGTGCTTGTCGGCGCCAACGAAGCGGCCGTGCACACACTGCTGCCGCTCATCGGGCGGTTCCGCGAGCGATATCCCGACATTGCCATCGACGTGCGCCGCGTGCCGGCGCGGCAGATTGCCGTCGAGGTACAGCAGGGGAGTCTTGATTTCGGCGCCTTGACCTTCCGGCCCTCCGAAGCGGGGTTGCTCGAAGTGCCCGTCGGGACCGACGAGCTGGCGCTGCTCGTGCCGCCGGCACATCCGCTCGCCAAGCACGCGCAGGTCTCGATGGAGGAGGTGGCGGGCGAGCCGGTAGTCGCGCACAACGATCCGTCGCCCGCGCGCGAGCGCGTCCTGCGCATGTTCGAAGAGCGGCACATTCCGCTCAAGATGGTGATCTCGCTGCCGAGTCTTGACGGGATCAAGCGCGCCGTGGAGATGAAGCTCGGTGTGGCGCTGCTGCCGCGCCGCTGCGCGATCACCGAAATCGCGAGCGGGCGGCTGGTGGCCATTCCGGTGACCGGCCTGTCTCGCCGCCGTCAGGTGACGCTCGTCTGCCGCCGCGCGCATCGTTCCCATGCGGCCGATGCGTTCCTGGCGGTCGCTCAGGAAAAGACGACGGGTTCAGGAAGAACGTTGAACACAAAGGACACAACGGACACCAAGTGAAATGCTTGTTTAGCTCTTTTCGTTTGTGTCCTTGGTGTCCTTGGTGTCGACTAGAAACCCGCAATGTAGGGCAGTCGGTCGGCGACGCGGCGGACCTCGTCGTATCGATCGAGGAGCATCGCGGTGGGGTTCCATTGGCCGCTGAGAAATGCCTCGCGTAGCGCCGGCGGAACGCTTGCCGTGATGCGCACCGATCCCGCCGTGACGACGCCCGACCGAACGTCGGCCTCGATGATCACATCGGGCGTCTGTTCGACGAGCATCTGCAGCCGACCAATCTCATCGTGGCCTGCGGCAAAGCACGGAATGCCGAGGATGGCGGAGTTGCCCTGGAAGATCTCCGCAAACGATTCGCCGATAATCGCGCGGATTCCGGATCGGAGCAGGCCCTGGGGCGCATGCTCGCGTGACGACCCGGACCCGAAGTTGGCGTTGACGACGAGGACGGTCGCGCCGGCGTATCGCGGGTTGCTGAACGGATGGCGCGGATCGGTGGCGCGATCGTCCTCGAACAGATGCTGCTCCAGCCCGTCGAATGAGACGACGCGCAGGAAGCGCGCCGGCATGATGCGGTCGGTGTCGATGTCGTTGCCGCGCAGCGGCAGGCCCCGACCGGAGATCGTGAGGATGGGGCCTGCGGCCGTAGCTTGCGTGGCCATCATTGTTTACTCCGCGCGGGGCCCATTCCCGCCACTTGGCCTCGGGTGTCGAACGTCCTAACGTCGATCACTTCGCCGGCCACCGCCGCGGCGGCAACCATGGCCGGACTCATGAGCAGTGTCCGCCCCGTCGGGCTGCCTTGGCGGCCCTTGAAGTTGCGATTCGACGAGGAGGCGCAGATCTGACGGCCCTCGAGCCGGTCGGTGTTCATGCCGAGGCACATCGAGCAGCCCGCGCCCCGCCACTCGAAGCCGGCGTCGATGAACACCTGGTGCAACCCCTTGGCCTCAGCCGCGCGGCGAACATGGCGCGAGCCGGGCACGACGAGCGCTTTGACGTGTGGGGCGACGTGGTGTCCCTTGACCAGCCGCGCCGCCTCCTCGAGATCTGACAGCCGGCCGTTGGTGCACGATCCAATAAACGCGACATCGATGCGCGTACCCTTGACCAGCGCTCCCGGCGTAAAGCCCATGAACGCGAATGCCTCGTCTGTGGGATCGGCGTTAATCGGTTCGGAGATGCCAACCGACTGACCTGGATTGATGCCCCACGTCACCGTTGGCTCGATGGACGCGGCGTCCAGGGTCACGCGATCGTCGTACGACGCGTTCCGATCTGACGCGATCGTCCGCCACCACGCGACCGCCCGGTCGAAGGCGTCGCCTGAGGGCGCGAACCGACGCCCGCGCAAGAACGCGAACGTCGTCTCGTCGGGGTTCACGTAACCGACGCGGGCGCCGCCTTCGATCGACATGTTGCAGATGGTCATGCGCTCGTCGATCGTCATCTTGTCGAGGGCTGTACCGCCGTACTCGTAGGCGAATCCGCCGCCGCCGTGCACACCGAGGCGACGGATGATCGTGAGGATGACGTCCTTCGCGTAGACACCGGGCCCCAGCTGGCCGTTGACGTCGATCCGGCGGACCTTGAGTGGCTCGAGCGCCAGTGACTGGCTGGCGAGCACGTCGCGAACTTGTGATGTGCCGATCCCGAGCGCGATGGCACCCAGTGCGCCGTGGGTGGACGTGTGGCTGTCTCCGCACGCGATCGTCAGGCCGGGCTGCGTAAGACCCAGCTCCGGGCCTATCACGTGCACGATCCCCTGGTTCTCGTTGTCGGGCGTCCAGAGGGAGATGCCGAACTCGCGGCAGTTCCGCTCGAGCACGCCCGTCATCTCTTCGGCCATCAGGTCGAGAAACGGCCGCCCCTGTCTGTTCGTGGGAACGATGTGATCGACGGTGGCGAAGGTGCGGTTGGGGCAGGCGACCTTCCAGCCGTGCTGGCGGAGCATGTCGAACGCCTGCGGGCTCGTGACCTCGTGGATGAGGTGGAGGCCCACGAAGAGCTGCGTTTGTCCGCTCGGCAGCGTGCGGACGGCGTGTGCGTTCCACACTTTGTGGAAGAGTGTCTCGGCCATGTTCGAAATGACTCCCGACTAGGATAGTCGAAACCCGGCGCTCCGGGATAATCTGCCCATCTCAACCAAGCGACACTTCGTGGACAAGGACTGTACGAGGCTTTAGCGATCGAACCCGAGCGCGAACAGGAGAGCCGCGCGTACCTCCGCCATCCGAGGGGCTGGCAGTGTCGCGATCACCCGGCCCAAGCGGGCCTTCGGGACCGTCTGAAGATGATCGAGATTGACGGCGCACTCGCGCGGCACGCCGTCCGCGGGTGTGAGAGCCACCTCCGAAGGAATGTCTCTGACTGTCGACGTGACGGGCGCCACCGTCACGTCTCCTAGAAAGTCGAGCGCCGACCCTCGCGTGAGAATCAACACTGGACGCTGCTTGTCCGGTCGCTGAAAGCGGTACCAGCGGATTTCACCGTGGCGCATGGCTCACTCGCGGCGTGTCCACCAATCAATCTGGCCAGACTTGTTCGCGGGTCCACGCGGTGAGTTCGCCCCGTCGAACGGGCTTGCGTCGGTAGCCTTCTCGATGGCGTCGTTCCATCTCCTGAATGCGCTGGTGTTCGATCGCGGCATGCAGGGCGCGACGCGTGAACGCGGACCGTGTAAGACCGAGCCGCCGCGCAATGCGGTCGACTTTGACGACCAGATCGGGCTCGAGTGTCATCTGAACTGTTCTCACGTCGACCTCGCGATCATGTTGATAACGATAGCTATAGTAATCACTCCCGAGATTTCCGGTCAATCCCGAGTGTGTCGCACGGCTCAGCGGTCGCTCGGTTGTTCGTTACCGGCCTGGTGGCGTATCATCGAAGGCACATGCGCGGCAGATTGAGCGATTGGCGCTGGCGGCCCGTGGCGTTCGTTGGGATCGCCCTCTACGCCACGTTCCTGGTTGTCGCGCCCTTCGAGCACCACGATCTGGTCTGTCATCTCAAGAACCCCATCCACTGTACGTCCTGCTCGTCGAGTCTGCCCGGCTCGGATCCCAATGCCCCCGACGTCCTCGGCGCCTCGAGCCTCTCTGACGCCGGCCGTGCCGTGGCTATTCACGTCCTCGCCGACGACACCCTCCTGTCCGTCCGATCGACCGGCCGTTCACCTCCTGCCTGACGAGGGACCTTCTTCGTGACCTCGTCGCTGGCGGTAGCCGGTCGCCGAGATTTCCATCGGTTTGGCATAGGAGGAAGAGCATGCGAGCGCAGGTCATCGGCGCATCGCTGGTAGCCGTCGTTGTCTTGGGCCTTGTAGCGACGCCTGCCTCGGCGCAGGAAGCGCAGGCGATTCGACAGGACATCGATCAGCTCAAGCGCGATTTCGACACGCTCAAGCAGCAGTACGACGCGCGGCTGGCAGCGCTCGAAGCCAGGCTCGCGGCCATTCAAGCGGAGGGCGGTCAGCCGTCCGGTCAGCAGCCGACACCCACCGCCGAAGTACCGCCGGGCGCGGCTGGCGCGGGCGGGCCGACCGGATCGTTACCGGTCTATGGGGGAGCGGCGTTAGGTTCGAAGGTGTTCAATCCGGACATTGCCGTTATCGGCAATTTTCTCGGCGCCTCGGGCAGGAACACTGTGAATCCCAATCCGGCGCTGCGGATGCAGGAATCCGAGGCCTCGTTCCAGGCCATTGTCGACCCGTTTGCGCGCGCAGACTTTTTCGTTGCCTTCGGCGAGGAAGGCGTGGAGCTCGAAGAGGGATTTGTCACCTTTCCGACCGTGCCGGGTGGCCTGCTGATGAAAGTTGGAAAGCTCCGCGCGGACTTCGGCAAAGTCAACGGCCTGCACAATCACCTTCTGCCGTGGACCGACCGGCCGCTCGTCACGAACAACCTAGTTGCGGGCGACGAGGGCGTCAGCGACGCCGGGATCTCAGTCGCGCGTCTGATTCCCAATCCCTGGATCTTCCTCGAAGCCACCGGACAGGTGTTTCGCGGCGACTCGAGCAGTCTGTTTCAGTCCAATGAGCGCGGTGACCTCGGCTACGTCGGGCACGTTCGCGGCTATCAGGACATCACCGAGGGCAGCAATATCGATCTCGGCGTGTCATACGCCCGAGGCCACAACGACGCTGGTATTGTCTCCGGCGTCGACGTCGGACGATTCCGGACCACGCTGTACGGCGCCGACGCGACGTTCCGGTGGCGTCCGCTGCGGCGATCGATCTACCGCTCGTTTGTCGTGCGATCGGAACTCGTGTGGAGCCAGCGCGATCAGTTCACCGGGCTCGAGCGCGCCATGGGGTGGTACGTGTCTGGCAATTATCAGTTTGCCCGGCGATGGTTTACCGGCGCGCGGATCGATCGGTCCGGGCAGGCGGCCGATCGGTCGATGGTCGATGAAGGGCAGTCGGTCATGCTGACGTTCTGGCCGAGCGAGTTCAGTCAGATCCGCGGCCAGTACCGGCGGACCAACTACGCCGCCGGGTCGACGGCAAACGAGTTCCTGTTCCAGTTCCAGTTTTCGATCGGTGCGCACGGGGCGCATCCGTTCTAGAGGTTCTATGAAACGCGGAACATTCACGACCACAATCGCGGCCCTGCTGCTCGCTGCTGGTCCGGCGTGGGCACAAGGCAAGTTGAACGTGATCACCACGACTGAGGATCTCGCGTCGATTGCGAGGGAAGTCGGCGGCGACCGGATTACGGTCGAGTCAATCGCGAAGGGCTATCAGGACCCGCACTACGTCGAGGCCAAGCCAAGCTTTATCCTCAAGCTGCAACGGGCGGACGTGCTCGTGCTCGTCGGACGCGAGCTCGAAATCGGGTGGCTTCCGCCGCTCATTCAGCAGAGCCGCAACGCGAGGATCCAGGCGGGCGCAGACGGCTATCTTGACGCGTCGCTCGAGGCACAGATTCTCGAGATTCCGACCGGCCAAATCACCCGCGCGATGGGCGACGTCCATCCGCTCGGCAACCCCCATTACTGGATGGACCCAGAGAACGGCAAGCGCATCGGCAAGCAGATCGCAAACAGGCTATCTCGGTTCCGCCCGAACGACCGCGCGTTTTTCGAGCTGCGGCTCGCCGACTTCACGTCGCGTCTCGATGTAGCCGAAAAGCGATGGCTGGCGATGGTGGCGCCCTATAAGGGCACCAAGGCGGTGACGTACCATCGCTCGTTTCCGAACTTCGCCGACCGCTTCGGCCTCGACATCGTGGGATACGTCGAGCCTCGTCCCGGTATTCCGCCCACGCCGCAACACACCCTCGATCTGATCAATGAGATGAAGCGGGCCAACGTCAAACTGGTCCTCGTCGAGCCGTACTTCGACCTGAAGACGCCGAATGCCATCGGTCGGGCGACGGGCGCCGAGGTGCTGGTGTTGCCCCCCTCGGTCGGCGGTGTGAAGGTGGCGACCGACTACTTCAAGCTGTTCGACTACAACATCGACCTGCTCGTCGACGCCATCAAGAAGAGCGCGTCGAAGTAGGGGCCGGCCTCAACGCTCATGGATACCTCGATACTCGAGTTTCTGGCGGCGCCGTTCGCCGCCAGCCTCATCCTCACGGGGATCCACGCTTATCTCGGCGTGCACGTCGTCGAGCGCGGCGTGATCTTCGTCGATCTCTCGCTCGCCCAGATCGCGGCCCTCGGCGCGACGATCGCACTGCTATTGCCGATCTCGGGCGGCGATCCGCACGGGCCGGCGGTCTATTGGACCAGTCTCGCGTTCACTTTCATCGGCGCGCTGGTCTTCTCGACCATTCGCGGCCGACACGCGCGCATCCCCCTCGAAGCGATCATCGGGATCTGCTACGCCGTCGCGTCGGCGGCGGCGATTCTGGCGATGAGCAAGGCGACCTCCGAGAGCGAGCACCTCAAGGACATGCTCGTCGGCAACATTCTCGCCGTGTCGTGGCCAGAGGTGGGAGCGACCGCGGCGCTGTACGGCGCCGTCGGACTGTTCCACTACATCTTCCGCCACAAGTTTCTCGCCATCTCGATGGATCCCAAGCGGGCGCAGGCCGAAGGGATGTCAATCAGGCTGTGGGATTTTCTCTTCTATGCCTCGTTCGGGTTCGTCGTGACGTCCTCGGTCGCCATCGCCGGGGTGTTGCTCGTGTTCTGTTACCTGATCGTGCCCTCTGTGGCGGCCATGCTGTACGCCGATGAGATCGGCAAACGGCTCGCGATTGGCTGGTCGATGGGGACGGTCGTCTCGGGGCTCGGCGTCTACCTCTCACTGCGGCTCGACCTGCCGACCGGCGCGACCATCGTGTGCACCTTCGGCCTCGTGTTGATTATCATGGCCGCCGTCCGGCCGCTGTTGCAGAGACGCCTCCATGCGATGCCGCCAGTGCGGAACTGAAATCGCCGACAAGGCCCTCGTCTGCTTTCGCTGCGGCGAGGCGACAACCGACTCGACGTTCGCGGCACGGGCCCCCAAAGAGCGACGCCCATCGATCGGTTTGCGGGTGGCCCTCTATGCCTTGGTGCTGCTGGTCTTGCTGGTGCTGTTTGTGGCCTACGAGGGCCCGACGCCCTCCGGTTTGCCTCCCCAGGCCGTGCAGTGGGCCATCATCGCCGGCGTGCTGGCGATCGTCGTGCTGCGCGTGATCGCACGTCGCCGCTAGATGCTAGACTCAACACTCGTGACGACTGCCACTCCTACTCAGCCCGCGATCCGGCACGACTGGACACTCGACGAGATCGAATCGATTTACGCCGCGCCGCTGTCCGACCTCATCTTCCGGGCCCAGCAGACCCATCGCGCCTGGCACCGTGCCGATGAGGTGCAGGGCTGCGTCCTGCTGAGCATCAAGACCGGCGGATGCCCGGAGGACTGTGGGTACTGCCCGCAGTCGGCGCACTACCAGACCGGAGTGGCGCGGGCCGAACTGGTCGACCTCGAGGAGATGACCGAGGCGGCCAGACGCGCTCGCGCTCAGGGGGCGACGCGCTTCTGCATGGGCGCTGCCTGGCGCGATGTCCCCGACGGCCAGCCGTTTGCGCGCGTCCTCGAGATGGTGCGGGCCGTGCGCGGGCTCGGCATGGAGGCGTGCTGCACGCTCGGCATGCTCACCGACGATCAGGCCGAAGCGCTCGCGGAGGCCGGGTTGACGGCCTACAACCACAACCTCGACACCGCACCGGAGTTCTACGGCGAGATCATCACGACGCGGACCTACGACGATCGGCTGGCGACACTGGCGCGCGTGAGAGCAGCCGGTGTCACGGTGTGCTGCGGCGGCATCATCGGCATGGGCGAGAGCCGGCGCGTCCGCTGCGGCCTGCTGCGGCAGCTTGCGACGCTCGACCCGCATCCCGAGAACGTGCCGATCAATCTTCTGGTCCGCGTCTCGGGCACGCCGCTCGGCGACCTGCCGCCAGAAGATCCGATCGAGCTGGTTCGGACGATTGCCAGCGCGCGCATCCTGATGCCCGCCTCGACCGTCCGCCTGAGCGCGGGCCGCCTGTCGCTCTCAGACGAGGCGCAGGCGCTCTGTTTTGTCGCCGGCGCCAATTCGGTGTTTCTCGGTGATCGCCTGCTGACGACGCCCAATCCAGGTGCCGATCGTGACGCGCAGCTGTTTGAGAAGCTGGGGCTGCGACTGCAGGAGCAGAGCCCACCGACGACGTAGCGTCCGCCTTCAGGCGGACGTAACAAGGTGGCGAAATGGCTGCTATGCGAACGGTGAATGCCCTCGAAGCCCGCGTGCGCGAGCGGCTGGCCGCCTGGGAGGCGTCCGGTCTGTTACGCGTGCTCCGTCCGCCCTCCGGCATCGATTTCTCGTCAAACGATTACCTGAATCTGGCCAGCCATCCGCTCATCGTCGAGCGGCTCGTCCAGGCCGTCGCTCGCGAAGGCTGCGGCAGCACCGGTTCGCGCCTCTTGCGTGGCGAGCGCGCGTCGTTTCAGGCGATCGAGCGCCGCTTCGCGCGGTTCAAGGGCACCGAAGGTGCGCTGTACTTCTCGAGCGGCTTTCTCGCCAACCTCGCCGTGCTGACGACGCTCGCCGAGCAGGGCGATGCGATCTTCTCGGACGACCGGAATCATGCCAGCCTGATCGATGGCGCACGGCTCTCGGCGGCGCGCCGGGTCGTGTTCCCGCACAACGACGTCAATGAGCTGGCGCGTCTGATGGCTGAGGCGGGAGCGGCCGGGCATCGCTTCGTGGTGGTGGAGTCGCTCTTCAGCATGGACGGCGACATGGCGCCGCTCGCCGAATACGCCCGGCTGTGCCACTCCACCGGAGCCTCGCTCATCGTCGACGAAGCGCACGCAGTCGGGATCTACGGAGCGACGGGCAGTGGGCTGCTCGAAGCATGCGGCGTCGATGCCCATACGTGTATCTCGGTGAATACGGCAGGGAAGGCGCTCGGCGTCGGCGGCGCGTTCGTGGCAGGTCCCACGTGGGCGATCGACTACTTGATCCAGCGCGCCCGGCCGTTCGTGTTCTCGACCGCCGCGCCGCCCGCGCTCGCCTCCGCCCTGGACGCGAGCCTCGACATTGTCGCCAACGAACCCGAGCGGCGCCATCGGCTCGCGGCGCTGGCGCGCCAACTGCGATCCAGGCTGGCGGAGGCGCGTGTCGCTGTGCCCACTGGCACGTCGCAAATCATTCCCATCGTGATCGGCGACAACGAGCGGGCCGTGGCCGTCGCGAGCGCGCTCCAGGCGCAGGGGTTCGATGTGCGGGCGATTCGGCCGCCGAGCGTCCCGCCGGACACCTCGCGGCTCAGAATCTCGGTGAATGCCGGGCTGTCCGAGGAGACAATCGGCCATTTCGCCGTTTCACTCGCCGGCGCGCTCAGGGAGGTTGGGGTCTGCTGCGCGGCGTCTTCGTAACCGGAACCGACACCAACATCGGCAAGACGGTCGTGTCGGCGGCGCTCGTCTGCCGCTATCGCGGTGCGGCACCCGTCAGGTACTGGAAGCCGATCCAGACCGGCACCGAGCAGAGCGACGACACCGCCCAGGTGCGGCGCCTGGCAGCCTGTTCGGCCGCCGAGATTCTGGACGACGGATTCCGGTTTGCGCCGTCTGTGTCGCCGCACCTTGCCGCACAGTTGGCGGGCGAGCGCATCAGCGTCGGCACGCTGATGGCGCTGGCCGCGTCGCAGCCGCCGACGGACCGCTGGATTGTCGAAGGCGCTGGTGGCGTGCTCGTTCCGCTGAACGATTCAGATCTGATGATCGATCTGATCGCGCAGCTCGGGCTGCCGGTCGTCATCGTCTCGCCGAGCGGCCTGGGGACCATCAACCACACGCTGCTGACGCTCGAAGTGCTGCGCGCACGTTTGGTGAGAATCGCCGGCGTGGTGATGGTCGGCGTGGCGGACGCCGAGAACCGGCTCGCGATCGAGCGCTACGGCGTCGCGAGCGTGATTGGCGAGCTGCCGATGTTGGTCCCGCTTGAGCCCCGCTCGCTCGAACGATGGGCGCAGACCTCGCTCGATCCCGAAGGGCGTGTGATGGAGTTCCTGAGATGAACCGGCCCGCGAGAGCGTCGCCGACGCTGGTCGACCGCGATCGCGCGTGCGTGTGGCACCCCTACACGCAGGCCAGAATCGCGCCGCCCCCGGTGCCGATCGTCAGAGGCGAGGGCGTCTACCTCTATACGGAAGACGGCCGCCGACTGCTCGACGGGATCTCCTCGTGGTGGGTCAATATCCATGGCCACTCGCATCCCAAGTTGAACGAGGCGCTCACGGCGCAGGCGCGTGAGCTCGATCACGTCGTGTTTGCCGGATGCACGCATCCGCGGGCGGTCGAGCTGGCCGAGCGTCTCGTCGCCCTGCTGCCTCGAGGTCTGACGCGAGTGTTCTATTCCGACAACGGGTCCACGGCCGTGGAAGTGGCGCTGAAGCTCGCCCTCCAGTACTGGGGCAATCGCGGCGAGCCGTCGCGACGGACCTTCATCACTCTTCACCATGCGTATCACGGCGACACGGTCGGTGCGATGTCGGCGAGCGAGGACTCCATCTTCACGCGTCCGTTCGCATCGATGTTGTTCGATGTCCTGCGAGCACACCCGCCGTATTGTTATCGCTGTCCCTTGGGGCTGGAGCGATCGACGTGCCAGATCGATTGCCTCGGCGATCTCGAGCGCGTCTTGCGGGAACGGTCAGGATCGGTGGCCGGTGTGCTGGTCGA
Source organism: Acidobacteria bacterium RIFCSPLOWO2_12_FULL_65_11 (assembly GCA_001767495.1). Taxonomy (GTDB): domain Bacteria; phylum Acidobacteriota; class Vicinamibacteria; order Vicinamibacterales; family CAVVIG01; genus 2-12-FULL-65-11. The sequence goes on from MELA01000025.1 coordinate 32,992, forward strand.
GCCGATGCTCCAAGGAGCGGGCGGCATGATCGTCTGGCCGGCCGAGTTTCTCGCAGGCGTCCGGCGCCTGTGCGATCGCTACGGGACGCTGATGATCGCCGACGAAGTGCTGACGGGATTTGGCCGGACGGGGCGCATGTTCGCGTGTGAGCACGCCTCGGTGTCGCCCGACATCATCTGCCTGTCGAAGGCGCTGACAGGAGGGTATCTGCCGCTCGGCGCGACGGTGGCGACCGAGGCTATCTACGAGGCCTTCTTGAGCGACGACCGCACGAAGACGTTCTTCCACGGCCACTCGTACACGGCCAATCCGCTCGCCTGCGCCGTCGCACTGGCCAGCCTGGACGTGTTTGAGGAGACCGGCACGCTCGACACGGTCCGCGCCCTTGAAGGCTGGCTGCGTGAAGGGTTTGGGCCGCTGGCCGCGCTCCAGATGGTGGGTGACGTCCGCGTCATCGGCGGAGTGGGTATCGTCGAGCTGGTCACCGACAAGACGCGGAAGGATGCGGGCGGTTATCTCGACAACGTCGGCCCTCGCCTTGCCGAGGCCTTCCTCCATCGCGGACTCCTGCTGCGTCCGCTCGGCAACGTCCTCTACTTCATGCCACCGTACGTCATCACGAAGAACGAAACCGCGTGGGCGATCGAGCAGATTCACGAGGTGCTGAATGATCTCTGAGTGGCTGAGGGTGCGGCGCCTGCGGCCCGAGCGAGGCGCCAGCGGGAAGTCCGGCGTAGCCGGACCGCCGAGTGAGAGCGAGCGGGGGTGGGGCCCCGCGAGCATAGATAAATGGTGCGTAAGTGCTTCGGTTCGTAGGTGCTGAGGTGCGTCGGCGTCTCGTCGCGCTGAGGCAGCCGGCGCGTGCCAGACGCATCGCCCGGGCGCTGTGGATTGCCTGGGCGATTGTGGTCTGGAACGTGGTGTTCGACCGCGTGATCGTCGTCGCCGGCCGTGAGTATGTGTACGCGGCGACGGTCGCGGCGAAAGGCGCAGGCCCTTACGCGCGGATGGACGACTGGATGCGCCCCGCCGTCACGCGCGCGCGATGGAGCGCAACAGCAGCGGGCGCCACGATTCTTTTTGTCGGACTTGTCGCCGTGCAGCTTTCAGTCCGTCGATCACGGTCCGGCTGAAGCCGGACACTACATCTGTGGTTTAGATATCTGTGGTTTAGACATCTGTGGTTGAGCTATCTGTCGTAGTGTCCGCCTTTAGGCGGACCTCATCGCGCCGGCGCGGTGAGGCGTGTTTCGATCTGGGGAAGCGCGGCGAGCAGCACGTCGCCGACCACCTGCAGGCTGCGTGCGCTGACGAGGTCGAGCGTGTCCTGGGCGGTGTGCCAGGCGGCAAAATCGAGGTCGATGATGTCGAGCGAGGGAACGCCGGCCTGCAGGAACGGCACATGGTCGTCTTCGACCTGCGTCGTCTCGGAAATGAAGTAATTGTCCAGTTTCTGGCGCTTCGCCGCGTCCCACACGATGTCGGTCAGCCAGCGTGTCGAGTTCAGGTCCCGCCGAATCCGAAGATCTCGATCGCCAATCATGTCCACGAGCAGGAAAGCCTTCAGGCTCGCGAGCGAACCGTCCCGCTTGGCGACTTCCACGTAGTGCCGGCTGCCATAGGTATTGTCCGTACCGGCCCACTCGGTGTTGACCGCCTCCTCGCCGTCGAGGAAGAGCACCTCGATCGTCAGCGCGTTTCTGCGTGCCTTCAGCACGCGCGCGATCTCGATGAGAAACGCCGCGCTCGACCCGCCGTCGTTGGCCCCGACGAAGCGGAACTGCCGGAAGAGCTTCGTGTCGTAGTGCCCCGCGATCACGAGCCGGTCCTTCCGCGCGCCGGGAATGGTGACGGCGAGATTCACCATCCGCATTCTGCCGAGCGGCGTCCGATCGTCCCACGCCTGTTCCACCGCGGTCAGGCCGGAGGAGGCGAGCTGGGTCTTGATGTAGGCGCGCGCCTGTTCGATGGCCGGCGAGCCGGCCGGCCGGGGACCAATGGCGACGAGCTGCCGCAGGTGCTCCCACGCGCGACTGGAATCAAAGCTCGGCGCAGGCGACTGCGCGGAGGCGCAGGCAGCCGCCATCAGCACCACCACCACTTTCTGTAATCCTGCAATCCTGTAATTCTGCAATCCTGCCATCCTGCAATGTGACGATCTTTTAGGATCGCTTATCGCGTGGGACGTATTCGCGAACCTTCGGCCCGGTGTAGATCTGGCGTGGCCTGGCAATCTTCTGTTCCTGATCGAGCAGCATCTCTTCCCACTGCGCAATCCAGCCCGCGGTCCGCGGGATCGCAAAGAGGACCGGAAACATTTCCACCGGGAAGCCCATAGCCTGATAAATAAGTCCGGAGTAGAAATCAACGTTCGGGTACAGCTTGCGCGAGATGAAGTACTCGTCCTGCAGCGCAATGCGCTCGAGTTCGAGCGCGATCTGCAGCAGCGGGTTCCTGCCGGTGACCGTGAAGACCAGGTCGGCAATTCGCTTGATGACCTTCGCGCGCGGGTCGTACGACTTGTACACGCGGTGGCCGAACCCCATCAGCCTGACGCCGCCCTCACCTGACTTGACGCGCTTGATGAACTCCGGGACGCGGTCGACCGACCCGATTTCCTTCAGCATGCGCAGGACCGCCTCGTTGGCGCCGCCGTGCAGCGGACCGTACAGCGCGGCGGCTGCGCCGACGAGCGCCGAGTACGGATCGACGTGCGAGCTGCCGATGTTGCGCATGGCGCTCGTGCTGCAGTTCTGCTCGTGGTCGGCGTGCAGGATGAAGAGCACGTCGAGCGCCCGCGCGAGCACCGGGTTGGGCTGGTACTTCAGCTCGGTCATCTTGAACAGCATGTTCAGGAAGTTGGCCGTGAAGCTTAGCTCGTTGTCCGGGTAGATGTACGGCCGGCCGATGCTGTGGCGGAACGCATAGGCGGCGATGCTGGGCACCTTGGCGATCAGGCGGCGGGTCTGATGCAGTCGTGAGCCTTTGTCGAAAATCTGCTTGGCATCCGGATAGAAGGTCGACAGCACCCCGACGGTGCTGAGGAAGATCCCCATGGGATGCGCGTCGTACTGAAACCCATCCATGAACTTCTTGACGTTCTCGTGGAGCATCGTGTGGATGGTGATTTCGTGCGTCCAGGCCTGCAGCTGCGACGCGGTCGGCAGCTCGCCGAACAGAATCAGGTACGCCGTTTCGAGGTAGTCGCTGTGCTCGGCCAGTTCTTCGATGGGATAGCCGCGGTAGAGCAGGATGCCCTTGTCGCCGTCGATGTAGGTGATGGCGCTCCGGCAGCTCGCCGTGTTCAGGAACGCCGGATCGTAGGTCATCATCCCGAAGTCGTCGGGGCCGGTCTTGATCTGCCGGAGGTCCATCGCGCGGATGGTGCCATCCTGGATGGGCAGCTCGTACTTCTTACCGGTGCGGTTGTCGACAACGCTCAGTGTGTCAGCCATGAGAAGGTCAAAAGCCAATAGGTAGAAGTTAAAAGGACATCGATCTTATTTTCGCGGGGCCCCAGCCCCGCTCGCCCAGACGCTCGCAGCAGACTGGCGTTGCTATTCTATGTCAGGGTTCGGCCCAAAAGCCTAGCGGCCCTGGTCGGCGGCGTGGTGCCTGACGTCGCGCGCCGAAACGATGAAAATCACGTCTTCGGCGATGTTCGTGGCGTGATCCCCAATCCGCTCGAGGTGGCGTGACACGAGGATCAGGTCGAGCGCGGGCTCGATGGTGGCCGGATCCTGCAGCATATAGGTCAGCAGCTCGCGGAAGATCTGCGTCTTGAGCGCGTCCAGCTTGTCGTCCTCGTTCAGCACCTTCTGCGCCAAATCGGTGTCGCGGCGGACGAAGGCATCG